>CAYMCP010000005.1:0-76713 GCA_964388965.1 uncultured Thiotrichaceae bacterium
CAATCACTTATGCAAATACGCTCCACCTAAAATCAATGACTTACAAACTTTTTCGGAGTTTTCAGTATGAATAATAGGTTTATAGCAGCTACATTATCTGATAATTTTATCATCGCTGCGTTTCAACTGATTTCTTGGGCATTATTTAAGCCTTCGGCATGGCGGCAATGTATTAATCAATTTTGTCTCCAACATCAATTACAACCAATTCCTTATGATTTTTGTTTAACTCATATTAATAATGAAACTTGGAAAAAACGCCCTATTTTCCAATTATTTCTCACTTATGCTGTTTTTCCAATTTTAATTACTTTTATCTTTTTAGCTATCGCTAATACAACTGAATATTTTAAATTATATCCTTTTGAATCTGAAAATATTTTTTTTGCAGCCATCGGTAGTCTTGTGTTTGGTATAAGCTCGGCATTGATTATTGGCTTGTTGATTAGTTTTATTTCTGGATTGGTCGCAAGTTTTTTGCTGACAATTGTTGGTACATTTTTGCTTGCTGAAGGTAATTTGTCAGTTTGGCATGTTGTAGCTTTATGTTTTTCTTTAGGTGTGATTGGTAATAGTTTTATCCAAATTACAAATGTGCAAAAAAATACACTTGGATTGATTGATATTGCTTTAATGATATGGGGGTTTTTAGCTGGCTTGATTGGTATTAGTTTAATTTCATTTATACCCCTTTTTATAACGGGCGATGTCGGTACAACGATCGGTATCATTATGCTTTTAAGTTTAATAATAATTATTATAACAATTAAATTAACTCAAATTAAACCTAATCAAACCGTATTAAAATTATATTTTATTTTAATTTTAGCCGAAGTTTTTTTTAGCATCGCACTTTTTTACTATCAGACAACAGGTTGGCTAATTGGTTTAGCACGAGGTTTTAATTATTCTGTATTGCTTGGCGCAGCGATTGCCTTGCCACATTTAGCTATTAAGGCTATTTTTAAGGCTGCTAATGAACAAACGAATATTGCCGTTACAGTTTCTAGTGCGTTAGTTGTTACTGTGCTGTGGGCGACACTTGCAATTTCATTAAATCAAATAACAACCAATATAACGTACTATTTAACATATAGTTTAGTTTCAGTAGTATTAGGTTTGAGTTTTTCAAGCTGGCAAACTGTGTTTTTTAGCCTAATTGCTTTTCTTTTAAACCCAGTTTTGTATTTTCGAGATAAAAACAGTCAAAATCCTAATTTAATTTATTGGAATACTGCATTTTTAACTGATTACAAACATTTGCCGGTCAACTTAAAAGAACATTTATTATTAATCTTACAAAAAAATCCACAACGTGCGCATAAAGCATTAGATAGGTTGGCTAAATTAAGTCATTATCGTCGTTTGGTAGATGAGTGTTTGCTTGAAAAATCAACTACTTCTATTGCAGAAATGCGCAGTTTATATCGAGAAAAAATACAAGGTACTAAAGATTTAAATGTGTTTATTCATTTAAGTAAAAATTTAAATAAAACAGAGAAATTAATTGATATTAATGAAAAAATTTTACATACCAATGAGCAAATTGATGAGGTACAGAAATTAATTATAAGCATTGAAAATAGTAACGAAACCCATTTATTGCCTTATGCAGAGCAGTGGTATCAAAATTTAGATAAATATAGAACTGATTTACATGATTCAGTAGATGAAAATAAGCTGATTGAATCACCTTATATCGTTGGACAACCATTGCAAGCAGGGGCAAGTTTATTTAAGGGGCGTAAAAAAATTATTACAGAATTGAAGAATTCTTTATTTATGCACGATATTTCAGTTTTTTTGCATGGACAGTATCGAATTGGCAAAACATCATTGTTATTAAATTTAATTGGTTTACTGCGTAATCCAGATGATTATGTGATTTTATTTGTTGATTTACAGGGTGCAATTTCTCTAGGTCAGAACACTGCTGGCTTTTTTCACCGTGTTAGTAAGGAAATGCAGCGTAGTGCAGCGCGGTTTTATAATTTAGAATTACCTGATTTAACTAGGCAGCAGCTTAAAACTGATACCTTATCTATTTTTGATGATTGGCTAGATCAAGTACAGGATTTTATTGGTAATAAAACACTATTATTGACTTTAGATGAGTTTGCTAAGTTAGATGATTGTTTGCGTACAAAACAAGCAGATTTTAGTGAAGAAATTTTAGATGTGTTTAGCAATTGGATTCAGCATCGTCCCCGTTTTCAAATGATCATTACTTCGCAGAGTAAGCGTGAATTTCAACGTTGGTCACAATTAGCAAATCGTATGGAATTCAGACATTTAGCTTATTTAGATCAAGAAGAAGCGGTTCAATTAATTGAACATCCTATCCAAAATTTTGAATTACATTATCATACTGAGGCGACGCAACGAATTTTAGAGCTGACTCAGGGGCATCCTGCATTAATTCAAGCGATGTGTAGGGAAATTGTTATAATTAAAAATACGCAAAATTTACAAAATCGTTTTTCTGTCACTGTAGACGATGTTGAACAAAGTATCCCAAAAGTGATTGAAACGGGACAAATGATTTTTTCAATTTTTGACCAAAAAGTAGAGGAAGATGGTCGCGCATTTTTGAAACACCTCGCACGGCAAAAAACTTTGCATAATACGGATGATTTTATTGATAAAAATGTAATTGAACGCTTGGAGCGTTTGGAGTTAATTGAAAGAGTAGATGATGAATATCGGTTTAAAATCGATTTGTTTTTACGATGGTATTTAAATAATTAATATAATTTTAATTCATAACATACTGTAGTTCAATCGTTAAAAATAATTGTTTTAAAATTCGTCGTAGCGGCAAGGCTTGTTAAGTGATTGCTGAGAAAATTTAGATGAATAGTCAATTTTAATTTATAATTAGCTCTACAATACCCTCGCCACTAAACTTGCGTAACGGGGTTTGAGCAATTGGATGATAAAAAGTTGTGAACTTGTAATTTTTACTTTTTACTCTAATTGCTCTTTTTTGCCAACCTTTGGCGAAGGTATTGTCACTGTGACTTGATTATTATTGCCAATAGTGAAAACAGAGCTATCAACATCGCCTGAGATTTCAATGGACTGCTTGGTGTTTTTATCTAACATAGTCTGATTTACCTGATTAAACTTTTGGTTCTTGCTGTGTGGTGCAATGAATGCCTCCACCTCCCGCCGCAATGCCATCAATGTTAATCTGGATAACTTCCCGATCTGAACTTCTGGCAAAAGCTTTTTGCCCCAAATTTTCTGACTTGCGCCAAATGCCATCCATGTGCGCAAGTGAGGGTCGCCCTTGTCCGGCATGAACCAAGTATTTTTTTGTCCATCCCAGCAAATACCTCTTTTGTTCCGCCCAGCAGAGTCGTGGCTGCGATAGTACCGAGTGATTTAACGAAATGACGGCGAGAAATCATTTTTTTACCCCTGTTTCGATATTTAACGATAGAGATTTTATTAATTTTTAACGGTATTCAAGCGGATTATATTTTAAGCAATGAGGCGAGTAATGCGCTATCCGAGTTTTGATTAACTAACAAAAGTACGCGCTTCGACTATAAGCCGTTTCATTTCTGCAACCGCTTGATTAAGACCAATAAAAAGGGAACGTGCGATGATTGCATGACCTATATTCAATTCGCAAAATTGGGGAATATGGGCGATTTTAGCAACATTGTGATAGTGTAAACCATGTCCAGCATTAACTTGTAAACCTTGTTGCGCTGCATATTCTGCTGCAATGGTAATGCGTTTTAATTCTTCGGGATGATTTGTATTGGCAAAATGACCGGTGTGAATTTCAACAACAGGCGCATTTGCTGCTATAGCCGCGTCAATTTGGTTTTTATCCGGATCGATAAATAGGGATACTTTAATGCCTGCATTGCCTAGCCGCTCACAAGCTTGTTGTATTTTTTGCTGTTGGCAAGCGACATCTAATCCACCTTCAGTTGTCAATTCTTCACGCTTTTCGGGTACGAGACAAACATCATGAGGTCGCACTTTTTCCGCAAAGGCTAACATTTGCTCCGTCACCGCCATTTCTAAATTCATGCGTGTTTGTAAAATATCTTTTAGCATGATGACATCGCGCTCTTGAATATGGCGACGATCTTCACGTAAATGTAAGGTAATTAAATCCGCTCCCGACTGTTCGGCTTCAATTGCAGCTTGAATGGGGTCAGGATAAAGCGTACCACGCGCTTGGCGCAGTGTTGCAACGTGGTCAATATTTACGCCTAGATAAATTGGTTGATTTTTCATTTACATAGTTGATTGGAAAAAAGCGATATTATCAATCAGAATTAGTTGATTAATCAATCTTGTTTTATCCAATCCTAGGGTAATCGCATTAAAATTTTTAGTTGTTTAGGACGCTAAGTGCGTCCAATTGGGTGACGACGCGGCGCACGTTACAAGGAAACGAATCGGGTGATGACGCAGTGCATCCTCATGTGGTTATCTCACACCGTCTTCATTCCACACAATATCTAATTGCTTTGCAGCTCGGACATCATCTAAACGACGCACTGGTAAGCTATAAGGTGCTTTGCGTAATATTTTAGCATCTGTTTTCGCCTCTTGCCAAATTTCGATCATCGCATCCACAAATCTATCTAAAATCTGTTTATCTTCAGTCTCTGTAGGTTCGATGAGTAAACATTCAGACACGAGTAACGGAAAATAAGTTGTTGGTGCATGGAAACCTTTATCTAATAAACGCTTCGCAAAATCCATGGCGGTTATATTCAACTCCTTTGCTTGTTTTTTCAAAGTTAAGATAAATTCATGACTAGCACGCCGTTTAGGGAAAGCGATTTCAAAACCTGCTTCACTTAGCTTAATTTGCAAATAATTTGCGTTTAACGTGGCAAATTCCGCCACACGGTGCATTCCATCACGTCCCAATACTCTGGCATAAATATAAGCGCGTAGCATAATACCGACGTTGCCAGCATGAGCCAGTAAATAGCCTATAGATTCTGGCAAATCTTGCTCGGCTAGCCAGTAGTATTGATTTTGCGCATTTTTTCCAACTATGGGTACAGGTAAATGCGGTAATAAACGCTCACTCACGCCAACAGGTCCAGAACCAGGACCACCACCGCCATGAGGCGTTGAAAAAGTTTTGTGTAAATTCATGTGAATAACATCAAATCCCATATCACCAGGGCGTACTTTGCCTAAAATAGCGTTCAAATTTGCGCCATCGTAATACAGTAAGCCACCTACATCATGCACAGCTTTAGAAATATCTTTGATTTCACGTTCAAAAACACCCAAAGTTGAAGGATTAGTTAGCATAATGCCCGCAGTTTGCGGACCAAGAAATTTTTTTAATGCGTCAATGTCTACGTCACCTTGATTATTGGTGGGAATTTCGCGCACTTTAAAACCACACATTACCGCAGAAGCGGGATTTGTCCCATGTGCAGCATCTGGCACTAACATTTCTGTGCGAGCATTATCATGACGTGCATTGTGATAAGCACGAATCATTGCGACACCTGCAAACTCACCTTGTGCGCCTGCGGCTGGTGCGAGTGATACGCCTTTCATACCCGTGACAGCTTTTAGAATTTGTTGTAATTCATATAAAATGCTTAAAATACCTTGAGAGTGACTATCTGGCGCGCCGGGATGATGAGATAAAAAATTGGGTAACATTGCCAAACGATTACAAATACGTGGGTTATACTTCATAGTGCATGAACCCAATGGGTAAAAATGTGTATCAATCGAAAAATTTTTTTGCGATAAATTGGTGTAATGTCTCACTGCTTGCATCTCGGAAACTGCTGGCAATGCTGCTGCTTGTTTACGGCGCAAATCTGCTGGAATATCAGTAAGATCAGCAAGATGTGATGGATATTGAGACGTATTAGTACGATTTGGAGTGGAGTGTTCAAAGATGAGCATAATGTTTTCTAGGTTTGAATGATTCGCAGCTAGTGTAATATTTTCGTTTTATTACTGCAACAATGAGCATAATCACGCAATACGGCTAATTCCTTTCTGTATTGATGCTAAAAAATCGGTATTTTGACAATACACAAACTAGAAATTTCTCCAATTACCCCTATATCGGCACTCATTTTTTCAATTAAAGACAACTGTTCATTGATAATTATTAGTTGATAACAGATAATTGTTTATTTCACACCGGTATACAGAATAAATAACCCCATGTTAAATATCATTACGAAAATCTTTGGTAGCCGAAATGACCGCCTTATCAAGCGCATGTACAAAGTTGTTGCGCAAATTAACGCATTAGAACCAGAAATCTTAACCTTATCAGATGAAGCGTTGAAAGCTAAAACCGTTGAATTCCGCGAACGTTACGATAAAGGTGAAACTTTAGATCAATTATTGCCAGAAGCGTTTGCAACTGTGCGCGAAGCGGGGAAACGTATTTTAAATATGCGTCACTTCGATGTGCAACTTATCGGTGGCATCGTACTGCATCAAGGTAAAATTGCAGAAATGCGTACTGGTGAAGGTAAAACATTGGTTGCAACGTTACCAGCCTATCTTAATGCACTGACTCAAAATGGTGTACATATCATCACAGTCAACGACTATCTTGCTAAGCGTGATGCTGAATGGATGGGTAAATTATACAATTTCTTGGGACTCAACGTTGGCGTAGTGGTCCCCAATATGACGTTAGAGCAAAAGCAACGAGCTTATGCCGCTGATATTACCTACGGCACAAATAATGAGTTTGGTTTTGATTATCTACGTGACAATATGGCGTTTTCTGCCGACGATCGTCTACAGCGCAAATTAAATTACGCCATCGTGGATGAAGTTGATTCTATCTTAATTGACGAAGCACGAACTCCGCTGATTATTTCAGGTCCGACTAATGATACTTCTGATTTGTACAAAGTAATCGACAAAATGATCCCGTCACTGGTACCACAGGAGCGCGAACCACACAAAGATGATGAGGAGGAAGTACCGGGTGATTACTGGGTTGATGAGAAAAATAAACAAATTATGTTAAGCGATGCCGGACACTTGAAAATTGAGACTTTTTTACTCAAAGAGGGTGTCCTCAAAGAAGGCGAAAGTTTATATGATTCCAGTAATATTATCATCGTACATCACGTTAATGCTGCGTTACGCGCTCATAAATTATTCCAACGTAACGTAGATTACATCGTCAGAGATAACGAAGTTATTATTGTTGATGAGTTTACCGGTCGTACCATGCAAGGAAGACGTTGGTCAGATGGCTTACATCAAGCGGTTGAAGCCAAAGAAGGTGTGCCCATTCAGAATGAAAATCAAACACTTGCTTCAATTACCTTTCAAAACCTATTCCGTATGTATGACAAATTATCGGGTATGACGGGCACAGCAGATACGGAAGCTTATGAATTCCAAACAATTTATAACTTAGAAGTCACAGTTATTCCAACTCATCGTCAAATGATACGCAATGATATGCCAGATCGGGTGTATTTAACGCTGGCGGAAAAATTTGACGCGATTTTAGAGGATATTCGTGATTGTCAGCAACGCGGTCAACCTGTGTTAGTGGGTACTGTTTCGATTGAAACCTCAGAACATTTATCTAAATTACTCACCGACGCCAATATTGAGCATAGAGTATTAAATGCTAAATTCCATGAACAAGAAGCGCAAATTGTCGCTCAAGCAGGTCGTCCCGGCGCGGTGACTATCGCAACCAATATGGCAGGTCGTGGTACAGATATTGTGCTAGGCGGTAATGTTGAGGAGGAAGTGAGCACATTAGGCGACGCGACTGAAGAGGAAATGCAAACAGTTCGTGATGAATGGGTAAAACGTCATGCGGCGGTGATTGAGGCAGGTGGTTTACACATCATCGGCACCGAACGACACGAATCACGTCGAATTGATAACCAATTACGTGGACGTTCAGGTCGTCAAGGTGATCCCGGATCAAGTCGTTTTTACTTATCGCTTGAAGATAGTTTAATGCGTATTTTTGGCTCTGACCGCGTTGCAGGTTTGATGAAAAAATTAGGCATGGAAAAAGGTGAAGTCATTGAACATCCTTGGGTTACAAAGGCAATTGAAAACGCACAACGCAAGGTGGAAGGACGTAACTTTGACATACGGAAACAGTTGCTTGAGTATGACGACGTGGCAAATGATCAGCGCAAGATTATTTACCAAGAGCGTAACGATTTAATGGCAGCAGTAGATGTTAAAAGTTATATTCAAGATTTACGCTATGAAGTGATCAATGATGCCATTGATGCGTTTATTCCACCACAAAGCCTAGAAGAAATGTGGGATTTAGAAGGTTTGGAGAAAATGCTCGAAACGCAATTTATGTTAAAACTACCAGTACGCCAATGGCTGGAGGATGATGATGAATTGTATGAGCAGACTTTGCGCGAGAAAATTATCGAAGCAGCAGAGGCGGCACATGATGAGAAAGAGGCGCAAATAGGTAATGCACAGATTTTACGCGATTACGAAAAAGCCGTAACTTTACAAGTTCTAGATACTTTGTGGAAAGAGCACCTAGCAGCAATGGATTATTTGCGCATGGGCATTCATTTACGTGGTTTTGCGCAGAAAAATCCGAAGCAAGAATATAAGCGCGAAGCGTTTGAGATGTTTCAACATTTATTGCGTCGCTACAAACAGGAAGTGATTGCAGAAATTTCTAAAGTACAAGTCGCAAGACAAGAGGAAGTAGATGCAATTGAGGCAGAACGTCGCCGTAATGCGCCAAAAATGCAATTTAGACACGCACGAGTAGAAGGTTTAGTTAATGAATACAGCGAACAACAAGCAGCTCAACAACAAACAGGAGAAGAGGCTGCCAGACAACAACCATTTGTACGTCAAGGCAAGAAAATTGGACGTAATGACCCTTGTCCTTGCGGTTCGGGCAAAAAATTCAAACAGTGTCATGGTAAACTGAACTAGCATTTTTACGTTACGCAAGCAGTGGCAAAAAATGCCTTTACTTGTGTAATATATTGCTGTTTTTTCTACATATTGCTAGCTTGAAATATATGACAACACTACTTGATTTCATTCTGCGTTATTTTCGTGCCACTTGGTTAGGTTTAATTGGTCCCTTTCAAGATGCTTACACTCATCGCTATTTACTTTTATTATTGATAAAACGCGATATTACTAACCGTACATCAGGTACATGGTTAGGCGATATTTGGCTATTCTTACAACCTGCATTACAAATTATAGGTTTTTGGTTTTTGCTCGATATTGTTCTAAAAGTCAAATTTCCTAATCAAGTTCCATTTGTCGATTATTTTCTACTAGGTATGCTACCTTGGTTATTTATTGCAGAAGTCTTGTCACGTAGCTTAAATGTGTTACGTGAATTTGGTAGCTTATATCAACGCGCCGTTTTCCCTACCATCATTCTACCGTTATTACCTTTGAGTCTTTCAGCCGTTTTATATAGCGTTGTCATGGCAGTGGTTGCAGGTTTCGTTGCAGGCTATGAGCACATATTATCAGGTTTTGCGATGATTTATCTTATCGCGCTGTGGATAATGCCAATTTGCTATTTATTAGCGATAATTGGCTTATTTTTAAAAGATATAGCACAACTATTTCCTTTTTTAATTACAATTACTTTATACCTCACACCCATTTTATATTTACCAGAACTTGTGCCAGAATCAATGCAATGGATTTTAATCATTAACCCGGTCGCAGATATTATGGCGTTAATTCATGCTATTACACAAGATTTAGCGTGGAACTGGGGGAATGTCATTCGACCTATCGTATTTTGGCTTATTTTATTGGGTCCTGCTTGGGCTATTTATCACCGCGCTCAACCACATATTCGAGAAATGCTATAGAACTTGTTTGAAATCTTAGCAAATATGTTAGGATATAACGCACTCTTTGATTTACCACCAGCAGCAATTCTCATTTTAAATTTCATGAATGTCGTAGGACGCTGGTGCGTCGTCACGAGGCAACTCCAATTCTCGTTCTACGCACTGCGTCAAGTATGTAGACGCTTACAATGAACGCTGGTGCGTCGTCCCACTGGGTGATGACGCGGCACATCGTCACGAGTCAAAATACCCATACCTTTTAGTTTCTGAGAACTCCGAAAAACTTTTTTTACCTATAATAAAATCAATCACTTATGCAAATATGCTCCACCTAAAATCAATGACTTACAAACTTTTTCAGAGTTTTCAGTTTAGTTTAGTCTCTAAAATGAGAATTGCTGTGAAAATATTTGGCAACCATCATTGGCATGGGATGCTGAATAGTTACAAAAATCGTTTGTAAATTTTAGAGTTGTTGCCAATATTCGCTTGGCATTTCGACACTCATTTTTAACGCACCAATACTGCCACAATATTCAGCATCTTGTACACACACCGCATTACCACCGCCATAAGCTTCTAAGCTGCTCTCAACCGCAATATCAATCCCGCGCAAACGTGAACCACCGCCTGCAATAATGATATTATTTCGCAAACGCTCTTGGAAATCCGGATCAAACGTACCAACCAACTCCTGAATCGCTTGACTAATAGGGTCTGTCAATTTCAAACAACATTCACGCATGATCGCAGTAATATCATACTCAGCAGGAATGCCTTTTTTAGTCAAAGTCACTTTAATCGGATCAGATGTCTTCGATACATAACCATATTTTTCCTTAATACGCCGAACAATTTGCGGTGTTAATTGCACATCGGGATATTTTTGTAAAATCGCCTGCGTAATTTGTTCATCTAAATAATTACCAGCAACTTTTAAAGTGATTTGATCATCAGGTTCTGGAATCGAGCCGTGCATACGACATAAATCTGTTGTACCCGCTCCAATGTCTACAATTAAACATTCATCAAAACGATCAATCGCGTATGCCACACTAAATGCCTCGCTGACAATCAGAATTTTCTTGATAAAATCTTTAGTAATATCAATAATTACCTTTTTATTGTTGATACTGGCTTGCGCAGGTACACCAATCGCTACATAAATGTCATCATCAGCTTGCATTTCTGGTAGAGCTTTTGCGATTAAATGTTTTAAAATCAATATGGTAGCGTCTAATGCGCGTGCATCCTCACAAACCACTCCATCAGCCAATGGCCACACCACATCTAAAGCTAAACGATTTTCTAAAGCATCGTCCCCTAACAGATAATCTTTACCAAATCTTTTTTGGGCAATAACATCTTTTGGATAGCCAACACAAGTGCGTGTTGTTACGTGTCGACCAGTTGAAGTTGAGATACAAGACCGGCTTGTGCCGAGATCAATTCCCGCGTAAAAAATTTTTGGCATAATCGTATCCTAAATTTGGCAATGATTCGTACACCATATTTTGCTTTTAAACTGGTGTAAATTTTAATTTTGAATGAGAAAATAAGTTGTAATTAATACATCTTTTTTAATATTGAAACCAAAAACATTCAATTATCGTACTTCAATGCCGGCTTTTGCCATACAACGTTTTGCCTCTTCGATTGTGTACTCACCAAAATGAAAAATACTAGCAGCAAGCACAGCGTCAGCTTTGCCTTGAATAATACCATCAACCAAATGATTTAAATTACCTACACCACCAGAAGCAATAATTGGTACAGTCGTCGCCTCGCTAATAGTACGAGTCAAATCAATATCGAAGCCACTTTTAGTACCATCTCTATCCATACTAGTCAGTAAAATTTCGCCTGCACCATATTCAACCATCTTTTGCGCCCAAGATACGGCATTTATACCCGTCGATTTACGACCGCCGTGCGTAAAGACTTCCCAATGATTGTTACCAACTTGTTTTGCATCAATCGCCACTACAATACATTGCGAACCAAAATGCTTACTCGCTTCTCGGACAAATTCCGGATTAAAAACTGCCGCAGTATTAATGCTAATTTTATCAGCACCTGCATGTAACATAAGATTAATATCTTCAAGTTTACGAATACCACCGCCAACAGTTAATGGGATAAATACTTGACTTGCAACCTCTTCAACTACGTGCACCATCGTTTCACGCTCGTCCGAGCTAGCGGTAATATCCAAAAAAGTGATTTCATCAGCACCTTGCTCATCATAACGACAAGCAATCTCGACGGGATCACCTGCGTCACGGATATTGACGAAATTAACTCCTTTGACTACACGACCTGCGTCTACATCTAAACAAGGAATCACACGCTTAGCTAAACCCATTTGATTTTTTCCTGTTTAAATTGGTGCACTTTTGTATTTATCAGCTAAAGCTTGTGCTTGTGCAAAGTCTAGCGTACCTTCATAAATTGCTCGTCCAGTCACAGCACCAGTAATACCTTCATCTGCAACATTACATAAGTTTTGAATATCCTCGATTGAAGTGATACCACCCGATGCGATAATTGGAATTGAAGTCGAGCGAGCTAATTCAACCGTTAAATTAATATTAACACCTTGCATCATGCCATCTCGGTTAATATCCGTATAAATAATTGCAGAAACGCCATCTTGTTCAAATCGTTTGGCTAAATCAACTGCCGTGTGCTGCGACATTTTTGACCAGCCATTAGTTGCGAGTTTGCCATTTTTTGCATCCAAGCCAACAATAATACGTCCGGGAAATTCTAAACAAGCATCGGAAACAAAATGCGGTGCATTAATCGCCTTTGTGCCTAAAATGACTTGTGCCACACCCATGTCCAAATAAGCTTGTATTGTGTCCGTATCACGAATACCCCCACCTACTTGAATTTGTACCTCTGGATATGTTTCAGCGATATTTTGGATAATCTCGCCGTTAACAGGCTTACCTGCGAATGCACCATTTAAATCTACAATATGCAAACGTCTAGCACCTTGTTCTATCCAATGTCCTGCCATAGCCACAGGGTCAGAAGAGAAGATGGTTTCGTCATCCATACGTCCTTGTTTCAAACGAACACATTGACCATCTTTTAAATCAATGGCGGGTATGACTAGCATGTTAAATCCTCAAACAATCAGCGTGTCTAAATTTAAAGTTTCAAGTATACCCAAAGGTTTTTTAATTTGCGATGTTAGATTGATACTTTTTTACCATTTATTTACTGGTTCAAACGGTTTTAGTGAAATTTAAGCAATAGTAGCTGCATAATGACAAATTGGAGAAAAATAAAATGAGTGCGTAATTACTCACACTGGACGGTTACAAAAGAGAGAATGGAGCATTTAGGTATAATAAAGGGTATAATTGAAGAATTTCATATAAAAGAATTAATAAACAGTCAGTTAGGCGTTCAGCAGTATGAAAAATAATGGCTTTAATCGCATAATTTGGGATAATGCACACTTACTGCCTCACATAAAATACTATGCCAACACGCTCAATATGTTCACGCAGTTCCTCATGGTTTAAGGTATCAAAAGTTGATAAATCAATGGTATAAGGCAATAACAAATCCTCTAAAGCCTCAGCAATGTCGCCCAGTAAATTTGGTGATAAATTCTCACCATAAAGCGTTAAATCAATATCAGAACCGGTTTTAAAATTCCCTTTTGCCCTTGAACCATATAACATCGCTTTTTCAATTTCGCCAAAACGTCGAAAAACAGCACAAATTTTTTCAACGGTGATATCAGTTAATCCGTGATTCATCGGTCATTTTGTTCGCGTAGTTGCGTGAATTTTTGCACCATTTTTTCAAAAGCAGGGTAAAAACTGTGCAAAATATCATCAGCAATATGATTGGCAAGTTCTGGATTGTAAGTGTGTGAGGTTTGATTTCGGGCTTTAATCATTGCCATCCAAACATCTCCGTCTTCAATTAGACCATTTTTAAATGCCGTGCGTGTTGCGTCGCGCGAGCCAATCAAATCAACAAAACCTTTATGTTCTAAATAATCTTTCAAAATATTCCACGCTAATTCATGCGTGAACTCGAAACCTTGAATCAAACCTTGTTGTTCAAGTTTGGATAATTCACGAGTTTGTGCGAGTTCGGCAGCTTCGATGAGAGTTTGAAAGGCTTTGAGATAATTATTAAATCGTTGTTGCCAGCGAATGTCTTGGTTTTGATTGTTCATCAGTTATTCCATATCGTAATGTCTACCAATAGCGAAAATATAAATTGCTTCATCATCAAAATGATAAATCACACGGTCTTTTTTTGATAAATGCCGCGACCAGTTACTTCCTCAACGGTTGGTTTATATCCTTGCCGATTTTAATGCGTTTGTTGTGAAAGTTCAATTTGTGACATTAGCCCTGAATTTTTTAATACAAATAGGCGTTACGCAGTTCAAATAAAAATTTTACCTTTTAGGCGTTACGCAGTTGAAGTGTCAATTAATTGATTTTGTTAAACTATTCTAGTAGCACAAAAATATAACTCTCTGGATAGATTAGAATTTTTATTTGAACTGCGTAACTCCTAAACTTAATTAACCACGCAAGCCCAAAAACCATCAATTTGTTGACAAACTAAAGGTTTTACTGCATTTTGTTGAAATTGCTGTAAATATTCTTCACTAACAACGTATAACGCACTTTCTTCAACTTGTCCAGTCTCTAGCATCTGCCATAAATTATGGCAATACATCGTACTTTTTTCATTATCCAAGCGTGCAGTACGTCCAGTATTTACTAGCATATTATGCTGATTCGCTAAATAAGCTGCTGACATGTAAGGCACTGCTTCTACTCCGCAATTAGGTGGTGGAATTAATAGCAATTGATGACGATTAGTAGCAAGTTGTGCCCATTTAGGCGATGTTAATACATTTTCCCAACGTGTGTGAAATGGATTATTAATATAGCGATAGTGATGGTAGGACGGGTAGAGATCGGCGAATTGTAAGCTAAATGCTAAACTTAATAAAAATAAACTATTACGCACTGTGTTACGATAAATAATCACGCTTAGGGCTAAAAATAATAATGTATAACTTACGACCCAGAAAAATCGCCCCGATGAGCGGAATGGAGTGAAATAGTGAAACCATTCACTAGGCAGCTCGATTATTGTCCAATGCAACAAAGTGATTTTATGGCTCAAGGCGAGTAGCGTTAATAAAAAACATATACCGAGTAATGGTAATAATTTTTTAATGTTTTGAGTAGGTTGGCGTTTTAATTCATACATCGCCCACAATAATAATACCCACATCCCAAGCCCTAAATAATTAAAACCTTCACCTTGACCGTCTGAGGCTTTAGGTAATTCGCGTATGAATGCCGACCAAGAAAAGCTATCTAATGGTGCAAATAAATTCATTGAATAATAGCCAAAACCTTGCGTGGCTAAGTTTTGCGTACCTGAAACTAGGAAAAATCCAGACATCCACCAACAAGCTACTGTTATTACTAGTAATATTAAAATTTGCACACTGGTAGAAAAAAAGCCACTCTGTCCATCTACTAGCCACCAACGCAGATAAAATGCCCCTGTCAATGCCCATACCATCATCGCAATATAAGGATGGATTAACGCGCTGATTGTGATTAATACAGCCCATGCGGCAAATGCGCGTGTTGGATTGTGCCAACGTCGAAAATATAACCACAAGCCAGCTAATAATAACCAATGACTGGTTAAAGTATAGTGATCGACGCGAGCAATAATAATTGGCATCCACACGAAAAAGCTAATACCGAACGCTTGTAGTGCGGGATTTGGCGTTAGTAAGCGCATTAATAAACTGGCAAATAAACCTTGTAAAATATAACTTAACAATAACCATATACCAATGTATTGGAATTGCGCTGGTAAATAATTAGAAAATAATTTAAATGGTATCGCTAATAATGGTAGCGAATCGGTATATAGGATTGAGCTGCCCATTGGATAATAAAAACTGTTAATTTGTCCTAGAGGCCATTGCCATTCTTCTTTACGGAAAAATTGCCATCCGAAGTAGTTTTGTGCTAAATCGCCTTGTATCACCCAATTAATGTGAGTTGGATCAAGTAGTTCTAAACCTAACACGTCAATAAAAAATACAGCTCCAATCGCAGCACCTAGCAAAGGTGTAAAACTTTCTAGCGGTAATTTGGTCAAGTAATCAAAACTTATTATGCTTACAATCCACGCAAGTAAAGCAAGAGTTATTGTCATTTCAAGTTGAAAATTAGGTTGACTTGCGGTAGTAAATAAATCAGCTAAGGTAAAAATAACTGTGGTTAGGATAATGACGATAAGATAACTTAAAAAAATTTGTTGATTGCGCACAAGATTGTTCTCAGAGCTAAAAAATGTGCTTATTATGTACTATTTACTCAAAGTTCGACAATAATGAGTTTTGTCTCGTTAGTAGTTATAGAATTGGTCTAAAATTCATCGTACTTTTGTCATTAAGGGAAATAGAACATCTTGGCTATATTCATTACTTTTAGCTATTATCAACAATAAATGGGACTAAAATGTATTCATTATCAAATTTACTAGAAAAATATAAAATTTGGGTTTTATATGATATTGATATTATAGTATTTTATATGATAAACTTGATTGGTTATATTAAAACAATTCTATGCTATACCATGCTGTTTTTTTAATATAAAAATGATTTTAGTATATAAAACGATGTTAATTTTATTATTAGATAATAGGTATTATCTTATGAAACTAGTTAAAAAAAATAAGGATGGCACTCAAATTTCGTTAAATACCACCAAGAAAATGCGTGTTGAAACACACTTAACACCTTGGAAAATCTTAATTGTAGATGATGAGCAAGATGTTCATATTATGACGGAATTAGGCTTAAAAAATTTTAAATTTGCCCAGCGAACATTATTTATTTTTCATGCAATGTCAGCTTATGAGGCGAAAAATATTTTACAAAATGAAGCAGATATTGCGGTCGCATTAGTAGACATTATAATGGAAAGTGATGACGCAGGATTACAATTAATTAATTATATTCGTAATGAGTTAAAAAATAATTTAATTCGGATAGTGATACGCACTGGTCAACCCGGTCAGCATCATGAAAGGGATGTTGTTGAGCAATATGATATTTATGATTATAAACATAAATCTCTACTTAATGCAGATAATTTATACCTTACTATGCGTATGGCATTAAAAAATTATAGAGATTTGTATTCTTTACATGAGGCAAAGCAAGGTTTGGAGCGAAAAATATACGAGCGTACTTTGCAACTTGAGCAGCAAAATCAATCATTATTGAAACTTAATCAAGAGAAAAATGAGTTTCTAAGTATTGCAGCCCACGATTTGAAAAATCCATTGCAAGCAATTCAAGGTTCAGCGGAAATAATAGAATTAATTATAAAAAATGAAGATTTTAGCGGAAGAGAAGAAGTGCTTGACTTTGCGCAAATGATTAATCTTAATGCTGAAAGAATGTTTGATTTAATTACTAATTTGCTTAATGTGGATGCAATTGAACTTGGTAAGTTAAAAATAGATTTACAACAGGTTGATATTTTGCTTGAATTAAAAAATATTATAAAATCGTATGCTAGAAAAGCTGAAATTAAGTGCATTTCGATTCATTTTAAACCAGAACAATCAACATGTTTTATTTGTACTGATGTGCAAATGTTACGGCAAATTTTAGATAATTTAATTTCTAATGCGATTAAATACTCTCTTTTAGGAAAGAATGTTTTTATTTATTTTTGTGCTCAACAGCAGACGGTTAAAATTGAGATTCAAGATGAGGGTTATGGTTTAAGTGAAGCTGATCAGAGTAAATTATTCAATAAATTTGTTCGGTTAGGTGCCAAGCCGACTGGTGGAGAGCATTCTACTGGCTTGGGATTGTTTATCGTAAAAAAATTAGTCACTGCATTAAATGGTGAAATCTACTGTAAAAGTAAATTAGGAGAGGGTGCGACCTTTGTTTTAATTTTACCAATGAATAGCGATTTATGATTTTATTTATTTATAAAGCAATTTACACTGTAAGTTTTTCAATTTCGGCAGATGATGGCAATATATCGCGTAACAATTTACCATTAGGCAAGATTAATTCTGGCTGGCATTCATACAGGGGATAAAGTACAAAATTCCGTTCATACAAACCAACATGCGGCACAATTAGACGCGGGTGACGGATATGTTGTTGAGCATACAATAAAATATCTAAATCTAATGTTCTTGCTCCCCAGTGTTCCTGACGAATCCGACCTTGTAAATTTTCTAATAATTGGAGGCTAGATAACAGCTCTAATGGTGGTAAATGTGTCATTAATTGTGCAACAGCATTAATGTAATCGGGTTGGTCAAGACCCGCTAAAGGTGCAGTGCGGTACAGAGATGAGCATGAAATAAACCGGGTTTGCGGTAAAGCACGTAAACGCTGTAGTGCTAATTGCACTTGTTGAATTGGAGCGGCTAGATTACTCCCTAAACCAATAAAAACAGTCTCTGCCATTTATCCACTCAATAAATTAATTAAAGCCTCACCGGGTTCAGGCGAAGTCATTAACGATTCACCAATTAAAAAAGTATGAATATTCGCTTGTTCACGTAGTTGAGCGATGTGCGCGGCACTACTAATTCCACTTTCACTGACGACGATGTGCCGACGTGGAATGTCTTTGCTCAAATTAATGGAGGTTTGCAAATCTGTCTTAAAGGTGCGTAAATTACGATTATTAATCCCAATTAAACGTGTATTAAGCAATAAAGCGCGCTCCAATTCTTCCCGATCATGCACTTCAACTAATATATCCATATTTAAATGCTTGGCTAAACCTGCTAAATCATGCAGTTGTGCATCACCCAATGCCGCGATGATTAATAAAATACAATCCGCTCCGACAACCCGAGATTCATAAACTTGATAGGGATCAATCACAAAATCTTTGCGGATAATAGGCAAGGTTGAAGCTTCACGCGCCAATTGTAAATCTTTTAATGCACCTTGAAAAAAAGGTCTATCGGTTAAAACGGATAGACAAGCCGCGCCGGCATGTTCGTAACTTTCAGCGATTTCTGCTGGAAAAAAATGCTCACGCAATACCCCCTTGCTGGGAGAGGCTTTTTTAATTTCAGCAATCACCGCAGGTTGTTGCAACTGTAAACGGGCATCAATCGCTTCGATAAAGCCGCGTGGTGGAGGAGTGTCAGAAGCACGGCGACTTAGTTCACGCAAGGAAATTTTGGCACTTTTCGCGGCAACTTCGTCAACTTTATAGTTTAAGATTTTCTTTAAAATATTGGGGACTCGGCTCATCTTAATGGTCTTACTTAGTGAAAACTTTGAGTTAACTGGACAAGTGAATCAAGTTTCTGCTGTGCTTCTCCACTACGTATCACATTATGAGCTTGACGAACACCTTGTTCTAAACTACTCACTAAATTGGCAGCATAAATCGCAGCACCAGCATTGAGTAATACTATATCGCGGGCTGCTGACGTTTGATTGCTCAATACGGTGCGTATCATGTCTACACTTTGTTCTACGCGCTCAACTTGAATTTGCCCTAAATTGGCGCGACTTAATCCTAGTTGTTCAGGCGAGATAGTATAGGAAATTATTTTATCATGTTGTAATTCAGTTACATAAGTAGGCGTTGCAATACTAATTTCATCTAAGCCATCTTGTGCATGAATAAGTAAAACATGTTCACTACCTAAGCGTTGTAATACGAGTGCTAAAGGCTCTAACCAATTTTTATCATACACACCTAACAATTGATTGGGTGCGCCTGCGGGATTCGTCAATGGACCTAATAGATTAAAAAGGGTGCGTACACCCATTTCTTTTCGTGGCGTAATGGCATATTTCATCGCACTGTGATGTTGTGGCGCAAACATGAAACCAATACCAATTTTATTTATACATTCAGCAACTTGTTCTGGCGTAATGTCTAATTTAACGCCTAATGCTTCCAACACATCTGCACTACCACTTTTGCTGGATACGGAACGATTACCATGTTTAGCGACTTTAGCACCTGCGCCTGCAACGACAAATGCACTAGCTGTCGAAATATTAAAAGTTTGCGCACCGTCGCCCCCTGTACCCACAATGTCTACTAAATATTTTTGTTCGTTTAATGAAACGGGGGTTGCTAGATTACGCATGACTTGGGCGGCAGCACTAATTTCGTCCACAGTTTCGCCTTTCATGCGCAAAGCAATGAGAAAACCTGCTATTTGTGAAGGTGTCGCATGACCCGTCATAATATCGTTCATCACTTCAGTCATTTGCTCATAACTGAGATTTTGACGTTCAACGACTATGTTAAGTGCAGTTTTGATGTTCATGTTTTTTTTACATATTTTTATCGAGACGCTAGTACGTCAGTGGTTCATTCTACACAGTGCGTAGGACAAGAAAAATTTGAACTCTTAGGCTAAAGTAAGTAAACCCTTTTAGTGTAATACATTTTGCTTAATCAGAAAACTCATTGCAACGGTCTAAATATACTCTAGCGGCATCATCATGTTCATTAATGCTCAACACTTTTTCAAATGCTTTACGTGCCGCCTCCAACTCACCACCGTGATAATACACACAACCTTCCTCAAAATCATTGAGAGTTTTGGCTTTTAATTCCACTGATTCAGGATAATCGCCATCAAATACTTCATATACTGTGACCGCTTCTGACTTACCCTTTACGGTAACACGGTCAATCACACGAATGTGATAACGTGAAATATCCTCCAAATTTTGATAAGTTTGATCGGTAATTAATAATGCTGTGCCATAAATTTTAGTTAAACCTTCAATTCGCGCTGCCAAATTTACCGCGTCAGAAATGACTGTACCATCCATTCGATTTGGACCACCAACTGTACCGAGCATTAAAGGACCTGTATTTAAACCAATACCAATTTTAATTGCTTGATAATTTGCTTCTTGTAATAAAATATTATATTCAACCAAGCCTTTTAGCATTGCAACCGCACCTTGTACCGCGTCGTCGGCACTCGTTGGGAATAATGCCATAATCGCATCACCGATATATTTATCTACAAATCCACGATGTTCGCCGATAATTGGCTCCATTTGTCCCAAATAAATATTAATAAAGTCAAAATTTTCTTGTGGTGTCATTTTTTCTGACATGGCAGTAAAGCCACGAATATCACAAAATAAAATCGTCATTTCCTGCTCAACATGATCGCCTAATTGAACGTCTACGACACTTTCTTTATTTAGTAATTTTAAAAATTCGCGCGGGATAAATCGCTCATAGGCTTTATTAAGTTCAAATAACTCGTTAGTAAATTTCTGTCGAGCGGCTTCAACTTCCTCTGGTGTCTTGCAGCGTTCGATGTAGGATAATGCAGCTTGATCATGCGGATTTTTCGCTACCACTTCCTCAAATAATTTTCTGGCTCGCTCAAATTTTTTACCGTGATATGAGGCGCAAGCTTCTTCAAAATATTCCAACGTCTCATCTTTTAACGCTAATTGCTCTGGCGTATCTGCTTCAAATACTTCATATACCATGACTGAGTTTTTATTTTTACCTTTACTCTTGATACGGTCAATCACGCGAATATTATACTCAAATTTATTTTCTAAGCGGTTAAAAGTTGTTTCTGTGATTAATAGTGGCGTTTTATAAGTTTTCGTTAAATCTTCGATTCGTGCCGTGACACTGACAGCTTCCGCGATAACGGTACCATCCATCCGATTTTGACCGCCAACTGTCCCTAACATTAACATACCGGTGTGCATTCCAATACCAATAGAAATAAAGGGATAACCTGCTTCTTTGAGTAATTCATTATAATCATCTAATTTTTTTAACATGGCAATTGCCCCACGCACGGCATCATCAGCGCAAGTAGGAAATAATGCCATAATCCCATCGCCTATATATTTATCAATGAAACCGTTATGTTCTCGAATAACAGGCTCCATCTGCCCCAAATAAATATTGATAAAATCAAAACGTTCCTCTGGAGTCATATTTTCAGAAATTTCGGTAAAACCACGAATATCGGAAAACATAACGGTCATTTCTTTTTCAACCAAATCGCCTAGTTTAATATCTAAAATATTTTTACAACCTAATACGTTCAAAAATTCCTGTGGCACAAAACGTTTGTACATATCACTAAATTGTACTAATTGATTTTTATGCTCTTCGGTTTCGTGCTGAATAACGGAGATTTGTTTTTTTAAATCCGCAATAACTTGTTGTTGAGTTTCAATTTGCTGCTGTAGATTTTGCACTGCCAGGTGGATTTCAATGCGTGCAAGTACCTCTTCAATCTGAAATGGACGTGTAAGATAATCGAGACCACCAATATTAAAACCACGTACTTTATCGACTGACTCATTTATACTTACCATGAATAAAACAGGTACATCTTTGATTTGACGGTTTTTTTTAAGTTGTTCGCACAAGGTAAAGCCGTCAGGTGCTGGCATGATAACATCAAGTAAAATGAGATTTGGTACATTGGATTCAATCAGTTGCAACGCCTCCTCTCCATTTTTTGCAACAAGAACTTCGTAGTCATTTGTAGATAAGAATTCGTACAACACGCTCACGTTGTCTGGTTCATCATCCACAATGAGAATTGTCGGTGATTGTTGCAGGGTCATATCTTAGGACGATTGTTGAAGACCTTTAGGGAAATGCTAAGTGCAATAAGGAAGTGGCAATAATACCACATTGCTGAGAAAAAAATCGCGGCTTTTGATAGCAGTTAATGAGAAAATTTGCTTAAATATTTTTTACTGTGTTAGCTATTGAAAAATGTTACTATTTGTATTCTTATTTTATGTATGAAGAAAATTTGTTATGAAAGCGATTTTTTTATATTTATTACTAGCTATTTTATCCGCGTGCGGTAATGAAACAGCTCAAACTGCAGAGCCGCAAAAACCAAAAGCAATACAGGATGCAGAGCAGGTTGAAGAAATTTTGAAACAAAAAGCGGAAGCAGATAAAAAACTGATTGATGAACAAGGGGTTAAAGAATCTGAGTAGTCAATTACAGTTTATATCACGTTAGGATTAAAATATAATTTAGTAGCTAGAAATTATTAATTGATTCCGGATGCGCGTCGAATTTATCGTGTCTTCTGCGGTGCTCCCAAATTTTATTTGGGAGTTTTAGAAGAATCTCAAAAATAAAGCTTTTTTAGTCTGTTACCGTTGGAATCTGAATAAAATTTACTTAAAACAACGTGTTAGATTGCTTTAACCAAAGTTGATTTTGCCTTCCAAATCGTTACGTGAATCTGCGTTTTTCAATGCTTCTTCCATGCTAATTTTCCCCGCTTTATACAGATCGTAGAGTGCATCATCAAAAGATTTCATTCCCTTTGTGCCGCTTGATTTCATCGCGTCCTTTATTTCTGATAATTGCCCTTTCAAAATTAAACCAGCAATATGCGGTGTATTAATCATAATTTCGATTGCTGCACAACGCTTTCCACGTACATCCGGAATTAAACGTTGCGAAATTACTGCGTTAACGTTAGCGGACATATCCATAAATAATTGTTTATGTTTTTCCGTTGGGAACATATTGATACAACGATCTAATGCTTGGTTTGCGGTATTGGCGTGCATGGTAGAAATACATAAGTGACCTGTATTAGCCAATTCTAAAGCCGCTTCCATTGTTTCCTCTGTACGAATTTCACCAATTAAAATAACATCAGGAGCTTCCCGTAATGAGGCTTTAATTGCAGCGGCATACGACGCTGTATCAACACCAACTTCACGTTGATTAACGATAGACATTTGATTAGGATGAGAAAATTCAACAGGGTCTTCAATAGTTAAAATATGACCGGGTGAATTAGCATTACGGTGATCGATCATCGCGGCTAAGGTAGTGGATTTACCTGAACCAGTCCCGCCTACCATTAACAGCAATCCGCGCTTTGACATAATTAATTCAAGCAATACCTCCGGCAAACCCATTACTTTTGCGTTAGGAATTGCTGAGGGAATTAAACGCATAACCATACCGATAGTGCGACGTTGGAAAAACGCATTAGCACGGAAACGTCCACTATTGTCTGGCATGGCAATCGCAAAGTCTAAATCTTTGGTTTTTTCAAATTGCTCAATTTGCTCGTCGGTCATGATTGAAAAGGCGCATTTGCGAGTAATTTCCGCGTCCGCGACAAATGTACTTAGTGGTATCGCGCGCCCTGAAATTTTGGCTTTGATTTGTGAACCTGCGGTTAAAAATAAATCCGACCCATCACGTTGAATCATTAAACGCAAATAATCGAGTAAGTTGGTACTGTCAATAAGACCGTCGTCTTCTGCTACTTCTACTTTCGCCTCTTCTTTCTTTTCCGGCTCCGGTTTGATAGTAACGTTGAGACATACTGCTTTTTTGTTTACCGAAATATCGACGCTAAAATGACCATGTGTATTGCTGGTATCAAGTTGTAATGATTTAGTTTTAGAAAATTGTTTTTTCTGATCCTCTGACATAAGCTCATACGCTGCTGCTTTAGTCATTTCGCCAGTCAAGGTATTTTTGCCTACGGGCTTGTATTGTTTACCCATTTTAATTTGGACGGGTGAACCTGCTTCTAATCTTAGTTCCTCACCTTTTTTCTCAATCATCAATTTTAAATACGGAGTTAAATCCATAACGCGCTACCTATGCTCACAATTAACTCAGAAAATTGTACACCAATGTGTTATTAAATAACTATAGAAAATAATTAGGATGCAGTCGGAAAATAGATTTTATACGTTGTTTAAATTTTACTTACGCTGCTAACTTTATATCCATTTCGTGTCCTAATTTGTGTCTACCCCATGCCAACGCATATTGATCAATATCTAACAACCATTCTCTAAGTGGTTTCGGTGTCCAATCTAATGGGTGCATCGGAATTGTACCAGTACGACCTTCTACATCGTCCAATTCGCAATGCGATTGGTGCAACGGCGCGGCTGACCAAGCGCGTAATGGATTGCGCACGACTGGTACACCTGCCAACGTTGCCATACCAATCGTTTCAATCGTATTCAAATAACGCCCTTTACCGCGACGAATTTGTGTATCAACCGTTGTTGTTGGGTCTAAAATAAAGCCATCAATGCCGTAAGGACCTGATGTTACTAATAAATAATCTGGATGTGTTTCTTCGACGTAATTGCAAGCAAAACCACTAGGATGAGTTTGTTTGCGAGAAAAACGTGGTTCTATCCATAAACTGATTTCAACACCCATTTTGTGTAATTTTACTTCTCCCCCTAAAAATAATGCGCCAACAGGATCGGTGTACGAAATCCAGTTTAAACTTTCCAACGCTCTGAGCAATTTCACGCCACACCAACGTTGGTATAAATATGGTGTATCAGCGATTTCGACTGTTCCTTGTAACAAATGGTGTAAATAACCGGGCAAATAGTCTTTAGGATGTGTTAGTTGTTGCGCGTATACTCGTAATTGTGTCCAAGCTTGTGAGCGTGGAAATGGGTAAGGTAACGATTCAGAGGCGACAAAACGATGTTGTACAGTACGCATTAAGGTGGCGCGTGCATGTTCTAATTTACTTTGAGCCTCCTGCAAACGGGAACGCATACTCAGTAATGTACCGCGATCATTTTGCGCAAAATCAGATTGACCCTGCTGATTGAGTAAAGAATCATCAATATATTTAGTGTTGCGATCTAATACATTTTCCAATTCACTTTGTTGTAATTCCAGTAGGTACAATAACCAACGCAATGGACGTGTATCGACTTCCGTTATTGGTAACACGCTCAACCAACGTGCAGGTAATAATTTACGATTTTTATCATATTGATAATCACTACTACGCCGTGATAATTTGGCACGTTTTGGCGATGCGTAATAGTGTACTTGAAATTTATGCGTTGTCTCTGCGGTTTCCAATTCAGCAATAAGACGTGGAATCAAGCTGGTTAAATAGTCAATTGCATGTAATAACGAGCTGGTACTTGCCACTGTACCAATACTAGTAGAAACTTGTTGAGCGGCATTTAAACCGGGGACAAGCAATTCCGCAGAAAAATCTTTTAAATCATCAACAATTTGTTGTATAAACAGGTTCATATTGCACTAACCAAAATTAATTTTTGCCTCTAAATCGGTACGTGAGTGCGCGTGATTCAACGCCTCTTCCAGAGTAATCAATCCATCACGATATAAGTTATACAATGCCATGTCAAACGTTTGTACGCCTTTATGACCACTATCTTTCATCGCGTCCTTAATATCTTCAATTTTGCCGTTTAAAATCAAATCTGCGACGTGAGGCGTATTAACCATAATTTCGAGTGCAGCAACACGTTTTTGATCCACACCAAGCACAAGGCGTTGTGATAAAACACACACTAAGTTGAGTGACAAATCCATATACAATTGCTTATGCTGTTCGATTTTAAACATATTTATAATACGTTGAACTGCTTGAAAGGTACTATTTGCATGTAGAGTTGACACGACTAGGTGACCCGTATTAGATAAAGTTAATACTGCGTCCATTGTTTCTCGATCACGAATTTCTCCAATCAAAATAACATCGGGAGATTCACGCATTGCACTTTTTAACGCTTTGGCGTAGGAATGTGTATCAATTCCCAGTTCACGTTGATTAATTAGCGATTTTTTATGTTCATGTACCACTTCAATTGGGTCTTCAATCATTAAAATATGATCTGCTTGGTGTGCGTTACGATAATCTAACATTGCCGCTAATGTGGTGCTTTTACCAGAATTGGTTGCACCTGTCATCAATATCATGCCGCGTTTACGCATAATTAATTCTTTGAGTACTTCAGGCAATCGCAAATCGTCAATATTAGGTACTTGAGAACGGATGTGACGCATAACAATAGAAACATTCTTTTGCTGTGTAAATACATTTACTCTGAAACGTTCGTGCATTCCCATTGGGACATAAGCCGTATCAATTTCTAAATTTTTTTCAAAGTATACCCACTGTGCAGCATCCATGAGATGTTTAGCGATTTGCTCAATTTGTTCTGGTGTAAAAATATTTTTGCCCAGACTAATGAGTTTACCATTGAGCTTAATTTTCGCGTGTGAGCCTACTGTAAAATAAATATCAGAGGCTTCTCGTTCTACCATTAACCTGAGATACGGTAAAATATCCATCAATCAACTCCCAATTGATAAACTAGGTTTTAGTGTAACTCAATAATAACTCGCAGAGATAAGGTTTTATAGAGGGAAGGTATGCCTTGTCCATACTTTTGGCTAACTCCTTTGCGAATCAAAATCTTACGACTATTAGGGAATTGTGTCGCTTCAATTTTCTATGATGAGTATGCCATTCAGTTTTATGACCCAGACCACTCGAAACATGAAGAACGCT
Source organism: uncultured Thiotrichaceae bacterium (assembly GCA_964388965.1). Taxonomy (GTDB): domain Bacteria; phylum Pseudomonadota; class Gammaproteobacteria; order Beggiatoales; family Beggiatoaceae; genus Albibeggiatoa. The sequence goes on from CAYMCP010000005.1 coordinate 27,241, forward strand.
ATATTTTATTAGGTACTGAAAACTCTGAAAAAGTTTGTAAGTCATTGATTTTAGGTGGAGCGTATTTGCATAAGTGATTGATTTTATTATAGGCAAAAAAAGTTTTTCGGAGTTCTCAGTAGGTATGAGTCTTAAACCAAATACACTTATTGTTTGCCATTGTTATAGGCAGGCAGAAACCGTTGTGAGAATAATTTCTGCTAGAAAAGCGGATGTAGAATCCATAGTCCCGTTATGCAAGTTTAGTGGCGAGGGTATTGACTGCTGTTGTATTTTTCCGGGCATGGTGTCAAAGACTTTTACAACCGCTTTTATCTCACCAGTAGCGAAACGGTCAAAGAAAGCGACGGTAATCTGCGCAAAGCCACAGTTTTATCTGCGAGTTTTTGCCATGACCTACTACAAGACTGTCCGGTACGGCGCAAGATCGTGATTCTCGATAGCTGTATGAGTGCTGCCTTTTCCGAAAACCCGGCACTCCTTCCCTTATCGCCCGCGCCGCCTTCATTGCCCTGCTGCTGTCTCACCCCTTTATCGGTTTCTACAGCTTGGGCGGTGCTTGGCTGCTGCGTTAGCAGGACGTTTTCCCTCTTTGAACTGAAGTAACATCATAATTTAAACAAAAGTAAGTACTCAGACATCACTCAAAGCCTTAGTGATTTAGATCAATATGATCATAATCAAGCTAAAAATCGTGCGTTTGTGAACAGAAATCAGTAAAATAGATTGAAAGTAGACTACACCAACGAGGGATAAGTGTGAGCCAAGCCCGACGTAATAAAAAATTCTCTAGTAGTAACAACAACAATCACAAAATTGGTCACGGACTACGTGAAATTTTATTCATCTTCTTTTGTTTCGTATCACTGTATCTATTGGTCTCGTTATTTACCTATTATCCCGGCGACCCCGGTATTTTTTACAACGGTCAAATAGACGAAGTACGCAATAAAGGAGGGATTGCAGGCGCATTATTCGCCGATATTTTTTACTATTTATTTGGCTATTTTGCCTATTTATTTCCGATCATGGTAGGTTATGTTGGATGGATTGTGTATCAAGGTAAACATCATGCCATTCTTGCAGAACCACGTCATTTAGTCATTCCCGGTATCGGTTTTTTACTGACAATTAGTGCAGGCTGTGGCTTTGCTATCGTGCATTTTTCTGCTGGCGGAATGCTATTACCTAGTCATGCCGGTGGTGTTCTAGGTACGCTAGTCGGCAAAAACCTACAAGACGTATTTGATCAATTAGGTGCGACTCTATTACTATTAGGCTTATTTTTAACGGGTATTACCCTATTAACCGGTCTATCTTGGCTGAAATTAATGGATATTTTAGGATTTTACACCATTAGATGGACACCCATAGTCAAAGAATTTATGTCGCGTAACTTTTGGCCCTGGATATTACAAGCGTCAAAAATTAGTGTTGAAAAAACGCAAGAATATTCAAAATCCGCCTATTTTCAAGCAAAAAAGGGCAGTCAAACCGCATGGCACGCATGGCAAGAGCGACGCGCAAGATGGCGTGAAGAGCGTAGATTATACGAAGAAGAATATTTTGATGATGATGATGAATACTATTACGACGACGATGAATACGAGGTTGAACAACAAGCGCAATCAACTCAACCGACTAAACCAACTGTACAAAAAGAGGTGCAACCAAATCCTGACATCTCTCCTGAAATTGAGCGTAAAGTTGAACATATTGAAAAATATGAAGAAATTATTAAAACAAAACCGATTGTAGATGAACCTAGCGTTGAAATTCCAGTGTTGGATGATAAGATTTTCCAATTACCAACTTTACAGCTTCTCAATCCAGTACCTGAGCAAATACAAGAGACAGTAATGGATTTAAATCATTGGCTAACAATGGGTTTTTCTAATATTCAAGTTGAAATTAAAATCAAAGAAGTCCATCCGGGGCCGGTGCTAACAGACTTTGAAGTAGAAACCATTACACCTATCAATAAAATGCACTTAGATGATATGGCAGTTGCATTAGGTAATGAACTGGAAAGCTCACACGTACAAATCGTTGAAACCGTGCCGGGTATATTAGGAGTGGAGATTGCGAATTTAAAACGCCAATCAATTGGTTTACGTGAATTATTAGAATCTCAAGCGTTTACTAAATCCTCCATATTAAACCTCGTATTAGGTAAAAACATTGTTGGTGAAACGGTGACAATAGATTTATCTCGTGTTCCTCACATCTTGGTGGCAGGCTATGACGCTAATGAAAAAAATACCGGCTTGCATACCTTAATAATGAGCTTGTTATACAAAGCAACACCTGAATCGTTACGTTTAGTGATTGTAGACAATAAGAAAAATGATTTTCAGGACTATGCTGAATTGCCACATTTATTAACGCCTTTGGTGAAAAATGTTGCAGATGTCCCCGATATTTTAAAATGGTGTGTACAAGAAATGGAACACCGTTACCGTATTATGGGAGAATGCGGGGTGCGCAATATCGAAGCTTATAACAAAGCATTAATGGAAGGTGATGATATTCCATTTATTGAAAGCTTGGAACAAGAACCACCGCACTTTTTACCTTACATCATTATCTTCATCTCCGAAATCGGTGAATTAATGAAAACCAGTGTTGGTTTAGCGGCGGAAGAATCCATTACTTTATTAACTCAAAAATCACGCGCCGCAGGCATTCATGTGATTTTAGCCACAGCAGAACCTACCGTTAGCGTAATCACAGGTTTAATTAAAGCCAATATTCCAACTCGTTTAGCATTTCGTGTGAATAATAAAAGTGAATCGCGGACAATTCTAGGACAAATGGGCGCGGAAAATCTACTTGGGCACGGTGATATGTTATACATGACTGCGGGAACGGGAATGCCAATACGTGTACACGGTTGTCAGATTACAGATAAAGAAATTAAAAAAGTTACCGCCTACTTAAAAGCGCAAATCGAACCAGAATATGTAGATTTAAAATTAAATTAGCATTATTTTAAGCCGCTTTTAGATTTACTATGTTTAACTAGACACTTGCGATTTGAATTCTACACACTGGTTTAAGCAGATTTTCTATTATAAATCAACATATTAAGGATATTACATGAAAGTATGGATTCAAGCAAGTCTACTAAGTCTTATTCTGATTACAATTACTAATATTGCGTATTATGAATCACTTAACAATCAAATTCTGACGCTTTGGGACGATCAAGGTTATATTACTCAAAATCAACAAATTAGAGCATTACATTGGGATAATATTGTTTGGTTTTTTACCCACATTCAAATGCACAACTGGCATCCACTCACCTCGATTTCTTATGCTATAGACTATCATTTTTGGCAATTAGACGCATGGGGCTACCATTTCACCAATTTACTGATACACAACCTTAATGTGATTTGGTTTTTTTTCACAGCATGGCTATTATTTAACATTTACCAGTTAAAACAAACTGATAACATAATATTTGCTTTTTTTGCAGCCTTATTATTCGCTATTCACCCGCAACACGTCGAATCTGTCGCATGGTTATCAGAACGTAAAGATGTTTTATTTTTATTTTTTACCTTTCCGACCTTAATAGCATACATTTATTACGTTCGTAGTCAAAATTATTACTATTATTTCATTGCATTAGCTTGTTTCATTTGTGCTTTACTATCCAAGCCAATGGCTATTACCTTACCTGTTATTTTATTATTACTCGATGTTTTCCCTTTACAACGTACAAAATTAACTCATATCGTAATTTATCCAACAAGCTATAGAAAAATAATCCTAGAAAAACTAGCATTTATATTTTTTAGCATCACATCTATTATTATAACTTTAATTGCACAACGTAGCGGTGGCGATCAAGGTATAACTGTCATATCAGCCAATAATAGTGAAATACAACTTGCAGGTGGTGCAATTCAAAGTTTAGAGCAATTGAGTATCATAGAACGCTTATTAAATGCGGCAAACAGTTTAGTACACTATCTAACAAAATTATTTTTCCCCTTACAATTATCACCTTATTACGCTTTACCAGAACAATTTAGTCTCATACCCGTATTTGTTGTACTGGCAATCACGCTGCTGTGTTTATACTTCTGGTATCAAAAATACTATATCTCTTTGATTATTTGGCTATTTTATGTCATTACCTTATTACCCGTTATTGGAATGATTCAAGTAGGCGGACAAGCAGCGGCAGACCGTTATACTTATTTACCTTTACTAGCTTTTTATGTAATTATCGGCTACTTTATTGGAAAATATTTGTTTAGCAGCTTTAAGCAAAAAAAATATGCTATCTCTTTAACTATTTTAGTCGTTAGCAGTTTGGTTATTTATAATTTAGTAATATTGACGCAAAAACAAGTATTAATTTGGCGTGATGATTATAGCTTATGGAGACAAGCATATTGGTACGATGATACGAATGATAAAGCGGCGGTAAATCTGGCTGTTTTGTACGAAAGAGAAGGCAATAATCAAGCTGCTTTATTTTTTTACCAAGCTGCTATCAAAGCGAAACCAGATGTTTTAGCAAGTTATAATTTATTAGCAGAGTTTTATGTCAGAAATAACAAAATTGATGACGCTCTGGCAATATATGAAAAAATGGACGAAAAAGGCTTAATTGATGCAAAAGGTCTTGTTGCGCAGACTTATTTTAATATGACAATGTTATATTTCAATAAAAATCAGTTAGATAAAGCAATTGCAACCGCAAAGAAAACGCTACAAAAACAACCAGAACACGCGCAAGCACAAGCATTTCTTCGAGATTATGAGGGTGATTTTTAACAAGTTTTATCTGGTTTTGCTAACTTGAGCGGTTCTGGCATTGCGATTGGTAAATTAGATTTTAAGGCTGTTGCTGTCGGCAAATTGGCATACGTTGGTATATTTCACATTTGACAACTTAACATACCATGTTTTTCTAAATAGCGTTGATGATAATCTTCAGCCGGATAGAATTCATCTGCGGGTATGATTTCAGTCACAATCGGATTTGACCAGATACCAGCTTGCTCAAGTTGTTGTTTGGATAAGATAGCAAGTTGTTTTTGGGTGTCTGTATGATAAAAAATTGCTGAACGGTATTGCGTTCCGATGTCCGCTCCTTGACGATTTAAAGTAGTTGGATTATGGTTTTGCCAGAAAATATCTAGCAATGTTTCATAACTGACAATTTGCTCATCATAAGTAATTTGAATCGCCTCAGCATGTCCAGTTTGACCGCTGCACACCATTTCATAGGTAGGTTTAGCCTTTGTTCCGCCAGTATAACCAACCTTTGTTTGTTGAACGCCCTGCATATTCTGAAAAACAGCCTCAACACCCCAAAAACAGCCCGCAGCAAAAGTTGCAATTTCCATATTGTGTAATAGATAGCTTGATTAACAGCCTAGGATTATAAAGTATTTGGTAGAAAATTTAATAAATTTATTTGTCTCGTTCGCTTTGCGGGAATGCTTTTCACGACCTGCTACGTCGAGTTGACTCGTGACGCGGCGCGTCTGGACTGCATTGCTACACGGCATGTGGGAACAAGAATATTCTGATTTTTAAAAATTTTTACCAGAAAAACAAATAGTTAAATAGTAATCGGTATCATTGATACGATGATTTTATTGAGAATTGCTCTTTTTGTAAATTTGATTATCATACACATATAGCGTCCGATAAATATTAAAGGACAACGAACTACTTAACCCAAATTAAAGAAGGCTTATGAAATATATTCAAGTCGGCGCAGGTGTGCTCAACCAAACCCCATTAGATTGGGACAGTAATCAAAAAAATATTGAAAATGCACTTGTTCAAGCTCGTCAACAAGGAATTAATATCCTTTGTTTACCTGAATTATGTATTAGTGGCTATGGTTGTGAAGATATGTTTCTCGCTCCTGCGACTATTGCGCAATCGCAGCGTGTATTACTAGAACTTCTCCCGCAAACCAAAGAAATGGTTGTTGCGGTTGGTTTGCCCATATCTTGGCAAAATCGAATTTATAATACAGTGTGTTTGCTTGTAAACGGTGCAATCGCAGGTTTTGTAGCCAAACGTTTTTTAGCAAATGATGGGATTCATTATGAATCGCGCTGGTTTCATCCTTGGCCACGCGGTGTATACAGCAAAATCGACATTCATGGTCAAACTTACCCTATTGGTGACATCTTTTTTAATTGCGGCGGAGTAAGAATTGGTTTTGAAATTTGTGAAGAAGCATGGGTTGCCAATCGTCCGGGTATACAACTGGCGCAAAAAGGCGTAGACATCATTCTTAATCCTAGTGCCAGTCATTTTGCATTCGACAAGCACCTTGTGCGCGAACGTTTTGTATTAGAAGGGTCACGCGCTTTCAGCGTCAGTTACATTTATACCAATTTACTTGGCAATGAAGCAGGACGCGCAATTTACGACGGAGATAGTTTAATAGCCAGCGCAGGACAACTATTAACTACAGGTAAACGCTTTAGTTTTAAAGATTTTTACGTTATTAGCACTTCTGTAGACGTAGACTTAACCCGCATGACCCAAGCACGTACTGGTGAATCTGTCCCCAATTTAGAAACGCTCATTTCAGTCCCCTTTACTTATCCGTTACACGCTCCTCAATCGCCAAATATTCCAATGAAATCATGGGAATACAGTCCAACGCTAAAAGAAGAGGAATTTACTCGATCGGTCAGTTTAGGCTTATTTGATTACTTGCGTAAAAGTCGTGCTCAAGGATTTGTATTATCCCTCAGTGGCGGAGCTGACTCATCAGCAATTGCTTGTCTAGTACGTTTAATGGTCGAATTGGGTTGTTTAGAATTAGGTACGGACAATTTTTGCGCAAAATTACCTATTAATCTCGTTAATACCACCACAGCAGCCGATATTATCCACGATTTATTAACTTGTGTTTATCAAGCAACTAAAAATTCTAGCAAAACAACTCGACGTGCCGCGTCCACATTGGCACAAAATTTAGGGGCGCGTTATTTAGAAGTAAATGTTGACGAACTTGTAGAAGGCTATTCAAAACTGATTGAAAAAGCAATGAATATTAAACTTAACTGGCAACAACATGACATCGCATTACAAAATATTCAGGCACGTAGTCGCGCCCCTAGTGTCTGGATGATTGCCAATATTAATAATTCATTATTACTTGCGACAAGCAATCGTTCTGAAGTCGCATTAGGCTACGCAACGATGGACGGCGATACGGCAGGCTCACTCAGTCCAATTGCGGGAATTGATAAACATTTCTTACGCCAATGGTTACGTTGGTTAGAAAATCAAGGACCGACACATTTAAAACCCATTCCATCATTATCACTGATTAATCAACAAGCTCCAACCGCTGAATTGCGTCCCGAAACGATGCAACAAACTGACGAAGATGATTTAATGCCTTACCATTTGGTTAATGTGATTGAAAAAGCCGCGATTCGTGACAGGCAAACGCCGTATGAAATTTTTTGCTTATTGCGACATACTTATCATGATTATAATGATGAACAGTTATTACTGTGGATTGAACGTTTCTTTAGGTTGTGGAGTCGGAATCAGTGGAAACGTGAACGTTATGCCCCTAGTTTTCATTTAGATGATGTTAATTTAGACCCGCGCAGTTGGTGTCGTTTCCCAATTTTGAGTGGTGGTTTTAACCGTGAATTACAAGAAATGTACACCAAAGCAAAATAAAATGTTAAATCAAAAATTCCAAACATTGGAGTGTAAAATTTGTTTTGCCACACGCTTTCAAGACAATAAACTGGACAAAAACAATGGAACAAGTTGATACCTTAATTTACGCAGGTTGGGTTATTCCAGTCGAACCAGACAATACAGTTTATAATCATCATGCTGTTGCCATTCGAGAGGGTAAAATTGTTGCCATTGTGCCTAGTAATGAAGCCGCTCATCGCTTTTTACCACGCATGACACACCGCTTATCAACTCATTTGTTAATGCCGGGTTTTATTAATACACATACTCATGCCGCGATGACACTACTACGTGGTTTTGCGGATGATCTACCATTAAATGAATGGCTTACTCAACATATTTGGCCGGCTGAATCAGCTTGTATTAGCGCGGAATTTATCATTGATGGGACGCAGTTAGCGATTGCTGAAATGCTACGCGCTGGTGTAACGTGTTTTAATGATATGTATTTTTTTCCAGATGTCATGGTAGAAGTGGTAGAAAAAACGGGAGTACGTGCCACAATTGGCTTAATTGTATTAGATTTTCCCACCGCATGGGCTAATAATGCAGAGGAATATTTACAAAAAGCAAAAATGGTTTATGCACAATATCAAGATAATCCATTAATTAAATTTGCATTAGCTCCTCACGCACCTTATACCGTTTCGGATGAGCCATTGCGACAAGTCAAAGCTTTTGCGGATAAGTGGCAAGTACCGATTCATATCCATATCCATGAAACAGCAGAAGAAATTGAGGACTCGCTGAAAAATCATGGTGAACGTCCCTTAACTCGTTTACATAATTTAGGGTTAGTCGATTCAAAATTATTAAGCGTTCATGCGACACAATTAAGTGAAGCTGAAATTAGCCTACTTGCTAAACAAGGTGCGCACGTTGTTCATTGTCCTGAATCGAATTTAAAATTAGCAAGTGGTTTTTGTCCAGTAGATAAACTATTAAAAGCAGGTGTTAATGTCGCGCTGGGTACAGACGGGGCGGCTAGTAATAATGATTTAGACATGTTGGGAGAAATGCGCATTGCTGCTTTATTATCAAAAGGAATCAGCAATGACGCAAGTAGCGTTCCTGCACATCAAGCATTACGCATGGCAACATTAAATGGCGCGAAAGCTTTAGGTATTGATGATATAACAGGCTCTTTAAAAATTGGTAAATCGGCAGATATTGTCGCGCTCGATATGCAAACTTTAGAAACAATGCCAATGTATGATCCGATTTCACAAATTGTTTACGCAACGAGTCGTGATAAAGTATCAGATGTTTGGGTTGCGGGAGAACATTTGTTAAAATCACGCGCCTTAACTCGTATTGATATTCATGAATTAATGAGCAAAGTGACTGCATGGCGAGTGAAAGTTGATAAGGCTGTTGCTGCTGCTAATCAAGCCTAATTTTTAGTACATAGGCATTACGCAGTTAAAGTATTCCTCGTCCCAATGGTCTCCGTTGGGAAGCAGCAAGGACGCTCTGCGTCCTGATTTATTGTGAGTTGCAAATATAGCTGAAAACTCTGAAAAAGTTTGTAAGTCATTGATTTTATATGGAGCGTATTTGCATAAGTGATTGATTTTATTATAGGCAAAAAAAGTTTTTCGGCGTTCTCAGAAATATAGCGTAAAATTTTCATTTAAACTGCGTAACTCCTAGTACAAGTAATTTTCTGTTTTTTAGTTTTAAACGACATGAAGGACAAAATGATGCAACGACGTGAATTTATCCAAGCTGTAGCCGCTACAAGTATCATTGCGCCACAATGGGCGACGGCTGAGGCGACTTTACCCGAATTATTAGGAGCGGGGGGATTATTTTATACTAAAGATAATCCCGGACGTTGGGCAAAAAAGGTAAGTGGACATTTGCCAAATTTAACGGTTGAATCCAAATCTGATACTAACGTGATCTTGAAAGCAGAAACGGATCATGTGATGAGTGGTTATAAGCATTACATCGTAAAACACACTTTACTTGATGATAAATTCCAATTTTTAGATGATCATTTATTCGATCCTGAAACGGAAGAAGAACCTGTTTCAATTCACACAATCGAGTATAGCGGCATAATTTACGTGGTAAGCCATTGCAATAAGCATGATGCGTGGCTGAATGTATTTGAAATATAAAAGATTTTCATAGTAAATCCTCGTTCTATGCGCTGCATAGAATGAGCTACTGACGCACTACGTCAGATTGTAGTGGACGCTGGTGCGTCCTGTGGCATGATGACGCGGTGTGTCGTCACTAGTCAAGTTTCTATTTTTCAATAATTTTCCTTTCACTAATTTTATTTATTGTGACAAATTTTCAGCAAATTAACCAAAAAGCATTGCGCTATTTAGCAAATAGAGAGCATTCTCGTTCAGAACTACAACAAAAATTACAAAATCAAGGTTATGACATATCAGTAATTCATGATGTTTTGGATGATTTAGCCGCACAAGATTACCAAAGTGATAAACGATTTGCAGAAAGTTATACACGCTATCGAATCAATAAGGGTTACGGTATACTCTATATTCGACAGGCTTTGCGACAACGCGGCGTAAGTTACGATTTAATCGAAATTGTTTTAGCGCAACATGAAGATATTTGGTTTGATTTGGTACGCGAAGTACAACAAAAACATTTCCTCCATAATCCGAGCAATCCACGAGAATACGCTAAACAAGTGCGATTTTTACAATATCGTGGTTTTACTCAAGAGCAAATTCGTTACGCAGTCACGCTACAATAAATTTACATCATCACAGCAATACTTCGGACAGTTTTTGTGAATTATTAAATATTTCAATAAGTTACAAATATAAGCGTTCTTTCGTAAGTTATTGATTTTATTATATGCTTTAAAAAAGTGTCCGAACCATTGCACAGAGTAATCGCATCAAATTCAAGAGATTGTCACTGTCCCCATAGATACTGCTTGTTTTGCACCAGTGACAGAAGGAATATTACTAGGTTGTTGCTGTAAACGTTGATGAGCTAACCACGCAAAACACATTGCCTCAACCCAATCTGGCTCAATACCGTAAGTAGCTGTAGATTGCACTGGACAAGTTAATTTTTTTTGTAATCCATTCATTAATAAAGAATTATGTACTCCACCACCACAGACAAGCACTTGTTGCGGCATATAAGGCTGAATCGCTTTTGCAATACTATCAATTGTTAATTGGGCTAAAGTTGCTTGAATTACATTCGGTGGTAAACGATATTGTTTGAGATAGTAACCAAGCCAATGTAAATTAAAATAATTGCGTCCAGTAGTTTTCGGTGGATTTTTGGCAAAATAATCATCTCGTAATAAATCTTCTAATAATGGTTGGCATACCGAGCCACTACTTGCCCATGTGCCATTAACATCATAAGGTTTATCAAAATGTTTTTGTATCCAAGCATCTAGCAAACAATTCCCCGTACCCGTATCAAAACCAATTACATCATGACCCGGTGATAAGATGGTGACATTTGCAATTCCTCCAATATTTAGTACAACATGGGTTTCTGTCTGATGTTCAAATACTGCTTGATGAAAAGCGGGAGTAAGTGGTGCGCCCTGACCGCCTGCTGCCAAATCGCGCCGACGAAAATCAGCAACAACAGGTATTTGGGTTAATTGTGCTATGATGTTAGGGTCGCCAAGTTGGTAAGTACAAGCGGGTTTGGTATTGGGAGAATGATAAACGGTCTGTCCCGCACAGCCAATTGCTTTGATTTGAGTGGCAGACATATTTGTTTGAGCGAGTAAACGGCGAGTGGCTTGGGCAAATTCATAGCCTACAAAATAATCAAGCTCTGTAAATTGTTGTAATGATATTTTATTTTCAGGATATTGACTGAGATTTAACAAAGATTTTTGTAATTGTCTGGACCAGACATGAGAACAACTAGCGATTAATTTAATTTGTTCGTCTATTTGAATGAGCGCGACATCAATTGCGTCAACACTGGTTCCAGACATTAATCCAATATAAAAGTTCATATCAACCTTTTTTCTCTGATACTAAAAACAAACTAAGTGAATTCTACTATTGGACGTTAATAAAATATTTGACTTTTTATAGAATACATTTGATTAAATGACACCAGCTCGTAATAAATCGTGCATATTCAATGCTCCAACTAATTTTTTTTCTTCATTTACAATTAATAACGCGCTAATTTTATGATGTTGCATCGCATGTAACGCATCTACTGCCAAACTGGCTTGCTCAATTGTAATACAATTCGGTGTCATAATTTCTGTTACTAACGTATTATGAACATCTAGCTGCTTGTCGAATGCACGGCGTAAATCACCATCAGTAATGATACCTTTAACATAATTTTCATGGTCAACAATGGCTGTAATTCCTAAGCTTTTACTGTTCATTTCAACAATTGCATCTCGTAAGGTGCTATCCAGCGGCACGCTTGGTAATTGCTTATCTGTGTGCATAATATCGCAGCTTTGCAGTAAAAGACGCTTACCTAAACGTCCGCCGGGGTGTGAACGAGCAAAATCATCTGCACTAATTCCTTTTGCCGTGAGCAAGGCAACCGCTAACGCATCTCCCATGACTAATGCAGCAGTCGTGCTTGAAGTCGGAGCCAAACCAAGTGGACAGGCTTCTTTAGAGACGCTGACATCTAAGTTGACTGTGGCGGACTTAGCAATTGTAGAACGTGGATTCCCTGTTAAGGCGATCAGTGGTACACCAAGACGTTTGATCAAAGGTAGAATGGTAAGAATTTCATCCGTTTCGCCAGAATTGGAAATCGCCAACACGACATCGTCCTTAATGATCATACCCATATCGCCATGACTAGCCTCGCCCGGATGAACGAAAAAAGCAGGTGTACCGGTACTCGCAAAAGTTGCAGCTATCTTGCTGCCGATATGTCCTGATTTGCCAATTCCAATCACGACTACACGCGCCTTACAGTTGAGAAACACATTACAAGCTTTGATAAACGATTCATCAATCCGGTCCGCAAGCGAAGCCACTGCTTGAGATTCTATATGTACTACTGCTAGACCTAATGTGCGGAAATCATGCGCAAAATTATTTTTTTTACTCAAAGTTAGCACCAACCTATTTTGACATAAAATATTTCAAATTAGAGCGTTTTTATAATATCATAAATAAAACTCTTGTATGTATTATCAATACAAATGATAGAAAATTAATTTGTATCAAAACTAAACCTTAATAAATATAATAAGTTAAGTTTCCACCGTTCATTAGAGCAAAAAGTGAGAGAGGATTATGGCTGATCGCCGTTTACAAGTTTTCCATACTGTAGCCCGTTTACTTAGTTTTACTAAAGCTGCTGAAGCGTTACACATGACACAGCCTGCTGTGACTTTTCAAGTACGTCAACTTGAAGAATATTTTAATACACGTCTATTTGATCGCACACATAACCGTATCACTCTGACAGAGGTTGGTGAAAAAGTATACGAGTATGCTGAGAAAATTTTTGAGCAATACGCCTTAATGGAAAATGCAGTTAAGGAAATGACTGGCGATATTAATGGCATATTGATGATTGGTGCAAGTACCACCATTGCAGAGTATATGTTACCTACTTTGTTGGGTGACTTTAAAATTAAATATCCAGATGTGCGTATTCGTCTGAAAGTATCCAATACGGATGAAATCGTTTCTATGGTTGAAAATAATATTATTGATTTAGGCGTAGTAGAGGCACCTGTCAATAATAAGAGTTTAGCTGTGGAATTGTGCCGTTTAGATGAATTAGTCGCAATCGTCTCGCCAGATCACCCATTAGCGCGTAAAACGGATATTAATCCAAAAGAATTATCTAAGTATCCCTACATCTCTCGTGAAGAAGGTTCTGGTACGCGCGATGTCATTGCGGAATATCTTGCAGCGGAAGGCTTATCTATTTACGATTTGAACATTGTTATGGAATTGGGTAGCTCTGAGGCAATCAAGGGAGCTGTCACATCAGGCATGGGTATTGCGATTTTATCTAAAGCGGCAATTCAAAAAGAATTACAACTTAATACGTTGAAACAATTACAATTAAGTCCCGCTCTAAAACGTCCATTTTCCTTTGTACACCAAAAACAAAAATTTCGCTTACGTGCAATGGAAGAATTACTTAGTTTTGGACGCGGCTACTGTACCATTCATTCAGGTTAAGAATTAAATCGTTTTGTGGATTGACAGTGTTATAATGATCACTAGCTCCTAGTTCTTGAATTATATGAGTCACATAACAAAGCATTTAATTAAAATCTACCAACAATTGCCCGACCAAGAGCAAGCAACTCTATTAGCTTTTGCTGAATTTTTGCTTTCTCGTGTCGAACCCGAACCTGACGTAGCAGAACCTGAATTAATTCCGCGTCCTGAACAAGAAACAGTTATCGGTGCGGTAAAACGTTTATCGCGTTCCTATCCGATGTTAGATAAATCTGCTCTGCTAAATGAAACCTCAGCTTTAGTCACAGCACATCTTATGCAGGGACGTGACCGTACTGAAGTCATAAATGACCTAGAAACTGTTTTTACCAATGCCTATGAGGCTTACATCAACAATAAGAAGTTAGCTCAATGATTAACGTTTTAAGTCGTTGGTTTAATAAATATTTTTCTGATCCACAAGCTGTATTATTAGCAATTTTACTGATTGGTGGTTTTACAGTCATCATGACCATGAGTAAAATGCTTGCTCCAGTGCTTGCCAGTATGATCATTGCCTACATGTTAGAAGGTATTGTAAAAACCCTAGAGCAACATATTCCCAGATTTTTAGCGGTTTTTTTTGTTTACATGACGTTTATGGCGTTATTATTATTTATTCTATTAATTTTATTGCCATTATTATATCAACAAACAACAAAATTTATTCAAGAATTACCTACGATGATCGCGCATGGACATAAGCTCTTACTGCAACTACCAGAGCGTTATCCTGATTTCGTGACCGTAGAACAAATTGAGTCCCTAATCAGATCGATTCGTTCAGGTGTACGCAACGCAGGTCAGACATTACTATCCTATTCACTTGCCTCGATTCCGATTTTAATTACAGTATTGGTTTATTTTATTTTAGTGCCACTATTGGTATTCTTTTTTCTCAAAGATAAGAAATTGATTTTGAACTGGTTAGCGAGTTTTTTACCTAAAGAGCGTCATATTGCTAATCGCTTATGGCGTGAAATGGATGCGCAAATGGGTAATTATATTCGTGGTAAAGTATATGAAATTTTTATTGTTGGTATAGCGAGTTATATCACATTCGCGTTGTTTGGTTTAAATTATACACCTTTGTTAGCTGTGCTAGTGGGCTTATCAGTAATTGTCCCTTATGTTGGGGCGACGATTGTTACTTTACCTGTTGTAGTAGTCGCTTATTTTCAGTGGGGTTGGAGTTCTGAATTTGTTTGGGTCGTTTCCGCGTATAGCATTATCCAAGCGTTAGATGGCAATGTACTCGTACCCTTATTATTTTCTGAAGCAGTCAATTTACATCCAGTGGCAATTATTGTTGCTGTTTTAGTTTTTGGAGGTTTGTGGGGAGTTTGGGGGGTATTTTTTGCAATTCCACTAGCAACATTGGTGAAGGCTTTGCTTCGGGCGTGGCCGCGTGCACCAACTGAAGATATAAAGCTATAAAAAATTATGGTTACATTCCTTTTGCATTTCCATCGTTAATCGTCTAACCCAAAAAAATTGTTTTTACATATCTACTATCTATTGGAAATCCTTTTAAAAAACAATATTTACATTGAAATTTAATTTTTGACATGCTACCACTTATTTGTGTTTTTTTAATTGAGAATGGTATCATGTCCAACTACACACTATTGGAGTCAGGTGGTCGCTCAAGACTCAAGGAAAATTCTGTAATCTGAGTTTTTTGCTGTCAAGTGTTTTTTCTCTTCTCGCTTTTAGTTTTCCCTTTTCATGTCCGTGCTGAAACTAATGATGTTTGGAAGGTTTTGATGGCGTTGATTCTGTTACTTTGAGTATCGACGATGCTGGAGAAGCAATTTCTTTGGTTAAAAGATTAACTCGTAGAAAATGAGAGAACACAACCAACCACTCAATATAGTCATGGCAATCCTTCTGATTTAGAACAATATATGCTGGAGTTAATTAATCGAGCAGCCGAGTCTTAGCCTCGGTTTTTTTATTTCCACATACTGCCTCACAAATTTTCTATTTCTCTGACTGGTAAACCTGTAACATCTGCAATAAATTGGGTTTCTAAACCTTTTTGTTTCATTTTTTTAGCTGTTAATAAAATCCCTTTTTCAATTCCAACCCGTTCCCCACGCTCATAAGTAGAATGATACATGCTAGCATCAAAATGTAATTGTTCTTGGAAACGCTCATATTCTGCACATTCTTTATCTGACATTTTTAACACGTCTAATACTTCTTTTGCTTCTACTAAGCCTTTTGCCTTAAAATCTTCTTTTATTTCCTCATTTTTCAAAAAATAAATCCATTCATCTAAGGTATTTTTAGCCACATCATTAAAATTTTTCACTTCAATCAGATAGTATTCGGGATAAATATCAGCAATTTTTTTCACGCTATATAATTGCTTTTGTTCATTATCTAATAATAATTCTTGCTTGGTGTGGATTCCAAAAAACCGAGTTGAGCCATAATAAATATAATCATCCCCTTCACCGACATTAAAATACAAAATACTAATAGAAATAACTTTAGCAACTTTGTAATAAGGCTCACCAATCGCTAAATGTTCAGTGATATTCTTAGCACTAGCAAACAGCAGGCGATGCAAATAATCCAATTCACGAGAATATTGCACTTCGACAATGATAATTTGTTGATGACTATCTTTGACTTTGATGTCTACTCGATTGTATTTATTAAGATTAGTTTCTTGATTGCTCTCACTTTCTAGCACTTCTAAAATCGTAATGTCAGTAAGCAGCAATTCACTCAAAAAACCTTCTAAAATTGCAAAATTGGTTTTGCTGCGGAGAATTTTTTTAATTGCCCAATCGAAACTAACTAGTTTTCTATTCATAATGACTTCGTGTTAAAAAATTGCAAATATACTGATGTAACAACAGGCAGCGAAAATAACCCACATAAAGATCAATATTATATATTACAAAGTATTCCATTCCAAACGACTACTTGAGGATACCTCTTGGTATGAAGCAACTGACACACGACCTACAAGAACAACTATCTAGCCATACTTTGAAAAATGGAGCGGAAAAATTGGGGATAGATAAGCGTTGCTTGACTAATGTTTTACATGCCGCTTCAGTGACGCCTGAACCTATTGGTAATTTATTTCAATAAATTATAGAACTCTTACATCGAACTCAGGTTAGTTACGTTTTAAAGCAAAATAAATTTTGCACTCCTTTATCCAGTTTGAAATTATTGATATTTATTGGTTATTTTCTAATTTTGATAGTAAAGATTCAAACAATAGTAAATAGCTAGCTAATTTTTGATAAATTTCATCAGCCAGTGTTTCGTTATAAATATGTGTCGTTAAGTTGCGATTTTTTACCATTTCAGCAAAAATTGGTTCTTGTTCCGGCGCAATCCAGCCTTGTGAAAAAGCTTGTTTAAAACACTGTTTAGGTGATGGACAAATTTCTAAACCTTCTGTTCTTAATTTTTCTTGAACAGATTTCCATGCTAATTCATAACAGAGTTCATAGCGTTTGATAGCAGCGTCTCGGACAATGGGATTTTTCGTTTCTGCTAAGATGGATTTTAGATTGGCAACAGTTTTTTTAAAACTGTGTAGTTTAATCATAATTTTTTTCCATAACGCATAATTTCTATTTTTAAATGTATATCAGCATATTTTAATTCAACTAAATCAATATGATACAAAGTAGGTAACTCATCTAGCCAGTGGCTAAATGCCAATTTATCTGTTTGTGTTACATTAGGATGGTAATCAATCGCTAAGTCAATATCTGATTGTAAGTGAGCATTGCCTTTAACCCATGAGCCAAACCAGATGAGTATTGCTTTATTACCAAACTGTTGCCGACAGTGCTGCGCTATATGATCAACAAGAAATTGTATTCGTTGTGGAATATCCATTTTTTGTATACTCTTTTCTGATTTGAAATGTCGTAACTATTCAGCGTCCCGTGCCAATGATGGTTGTCAAACATTTTCAATAGCAGCTTGAATCCTCAATTGTAATTCTGGCAGGTGTATCTTGAGAATTGGCAAATAGATAAACCCAAATATTCGTATTCTAAAGTTAATTTCATTTTGATAAACCATGTTTTCAATTGAAACTCAATTATCATTCCCCCAATAAAAAAACGCAACCCAGCCCAATGCCAAGTTACGTTTTCTTACTTACAATGATGTGGCGCGTCCGGGGACTGCATTCCCATAGACTAGATACCAATAAAGTGATTTATTTTGATTATGAATAGCTATCTTTTATCATTGCTAAAGTTGTTGATAATGGTAGTACAGCAAATAATTTTGCAGAAGACATAGTCAATTTTGTAGGAGTTACACGGGTTCACATGAAAATTTTACTCTGTATTTGCAACCCTCAATAAATTAGGACGCAGAGCGTCCCTGCTGCATCCCAACGGAGACCATTGGGACGAGGAAAAAATTATCTAAAAATTAAATGATGTAACCACGTTCTTGGTGTAATGCCATATCTAAGCCCATTTCTTCTTGCTCTTCGTCTACACGTAAACCACCTGTCAATAGACTTACTACACCCAAGATAATCGCGCTAACTACACCACTATAAATGATAGTGACAATTACGCTCTTCGCTTGTACCCAAACTTGCGTACCAATTGAAGTAATTTCATCGCTACCAAAGCCAACACCACCAAATTGCTCGGCGCAGAAGACACCTGTTAAAATCGCACCAACAATACCACCCATCGCATGAACGCCAAATACATCTAGTGAATCATCATAACCAAACATTTTTTTGATATTCGTTGCTGTAAAGAAACAAATTACACCCGATGCGAGACCAATAATTAACGCACCAATAGGTCCAACTGAACCAGATGCAGGTGTAATCGCAACTAAACCCGCGACAGCTCCTGATGCAATGCCTAATACGCTTGGTTTTCTATGAATTGCCCACTCACTGAACATCCAAGCTAATGCAGCAGTTGCGGTTGCAATTTGAGTAACAGCCATCGCCATGCCAGCGGTACCGTCCGCAGCTAAGGTGCTACCTGCGTTAAAACCAAACCAACCAACCCATAACATGGACGCACCAATAACAGTTAAAGTTAAATTGTGTGGCGGCATAGGCGTACTCGGATAACCTTTGCGTTTACCTAACATAATTGCGGCAACTAAACCTGCAATACCTGCATTAATGTGTACCACTGTCCCCCCTGCGAAGTCTAACACACCGTCACCACCGAGCCAGCCGCCGCCCCACACCCAATGACAGATAGGTGCATAAACGAAAGTTGCCCAAAAAGCCATAAATAATAACATTGCAGAAAATTTCATCCGTTCAGCAAATGCGCCGACAATTAAAGCGGGTGTGATAATAACAAAGGTCATTTGAAAGGTCATAAAAACTGTTTCTGGAATGCTGCCAGTCATTGCGTCAACAGTCACACCTGCCAAGAACATTTTATCTAAACCACCTATGAATGGATTAAGGTTACCGCCGTCGGTAAACGCTAAACTGTAGATAAATATTACCCATAATATAGACATTAAGGAGGTAATCGTAAAACATTGCATCATCACTGATAAGACATTTTTACTGCGAACCATACCCGCGTAAAATAAAGATAAACCCGGTATAGTCATAAATAACACCAGTGCGGTAGCGGTAAGCATCCACGCTGTATCACCGGAATTTAACTCATCGGCAAAAGCCAACGATGGAACTAAAGTTAATAAAAATAAAATAAATTTAATTAAGTGCATAGTTTTATCTCTCTTAGATATTAAAGTGCATCTTTACCGGTTTCGCCAGTACGAATACGCATCACTTGTTCTAAAGCGTAAACGAAGATTTTACCGTCGCCGATTTTGCCAGTATTCGCAGCTTTACTAATCGCTTCAATCACTTGCTCTAAAATCTCTTCCGAAACAGCCGCTTCTACTTTGATTTTAGGTAAGAAATCAACGACATATTCAGCACCGCGATATAATTCTGTATGACCTTTTTGGCGACCAAATCCTTTAACTTCTGTTACGGTAATACCTTGCACTCCAATTTCGGATAATGCCTCACGCACATCATCGAGTTTAAAAGGTTTAATAACGGCTGCAACCATTTTCATAACAAGACCCTAATAAGTTACGAGTTAAAAAAAGTAAATATTCCAGTTCTGCGTTGCAACAATAAGTATGCCACCTATAAAAGTCTTTTATTTTTAATAAGATAAGATTTTATAGGAATAATTTAGCTTGTTTTATGCACTACGTTGTAGCGAAAAGAAATAGCTTGCACTTTGATAGTGCACTGTGTCACTTATTCAGAGTTTAGTGGATGCTGGTACATCGTATTGAGTGGGGTGTTGTTATGAGTTTGGTCGCAGAACGTTGGTGCCAAAAGGAAAAACGACGCAGTGCATCGTCACAAGGAAAAATCTCGTTCTACGCACCGCGTAGAATGCGCCACTGACGCACCAGCATCATGCAACAAGAATTTTCCTCGTCCCAACGCTCTCCTCTGTTAAGACGAGGAAATAGGTGTATTTGGGATTAGGATGTTAAAAAAAGATTTTAATGAATATAAGTTGTTAATTTTACATAATAATAAACTAAAAAAAGCGCGTATTTTTACAGTACCCAGTACGACGTTTACGCGCTTCACGCTTGATGATTGCTAATTATTACCCACGCTATTTATTTTCCTTCTCTTTCAAAAATACATGCTCAACCCAAGATGTAGGCATGATTTCGATTGAATGACGTAGGCGACCCTCCCAATAACTCGTAATCTCTTCCAAATCCGCTTGTTCATAACGATGCCCAAAAATCTGAAAAGAGCCTTTTTTATACATCAATATATCCAATGGAAAATCAACATCCGCCGAATTAATCCGCGTCGAATCAAACGATAAACAACCCACTTTCATCGCAAACTCTAAACTATCATCACGCCTTAACGTGCGATCCAAAATAGATTTACCATAACCTGACGCACCAATCGTCTGATACGGTGTCCCTTCACCAATTTCAACCCAATTTGCCTGTGGATACATCATAAATAATTTATGTTCCTCATCTTTAGGCATTTGACCACCGATTAAACAGTGTAAATTAAAATCTAAACCACTCTCACTTAATGCTTCTTTATCCTCTTTTGTCACGCGCCGCAACTGCTCTGCAAATAAATTCACCACCTCATACATTTTGCTGCAAGGCTGCTCTTGCTTTTCAATCGCATCTCTAAAATAAGTCAGAGTCTTATCACGCACCGAGCGCAAACCAGAACTCATCATAAAAAAGGCGGCTTGTTGCTGATGAAATATACTAATTTTTTTCGCTGTATAGCATTCACTGCCCGATGTTAAGCGCGTATCAGCGACACCAACCAATCCATCATCCACCTTTATGGCAAGACAATATGTCATACAAACCTCTTATTTTAAGTCGAAAAACGCATCAAAAATGCCGTTATCAATATTATTGAGCTTGATTTGCAGTTCATTGATGTATTCATGTAAACCATGTTTGATAATACTATCGACGCTAGTATAGTCCAATTCTGAACATAATAAACCTAACCTTTGCTCGGCTAAATTAGTGTAAGTGCCTCTTGGTGTACCTGAAATTTTCAGTAAAGCGTTCTCTGCTTCATTTACACAAAACCGCACCGCACGCGGAAATCTATCATCTAATAATAAAAAATGGATAACATTATCTGAGGTAATTTTTCCATGTCGTTTCAAATACATCTCGAAAGCACTGGTTGAAATCAATAGCGATGACCATTGAATAATATCTAAAGTTGTACCCACATAAGATATTGATGGTAAAAGTATAAAATATTTTACGTCCAAAATTCGTGACGTTTTATCAGCTCGTTCCAACATACGACCCAACATGTAAAAATGCCAACCCTCACCATACGATAATGTTGAACTAGTAATGCCGTGAAATAAATGACTATTTTCAATAATTTGCGAAAATAATTCATGCGGCTCATCCTCGACTAAATATTGTGCGGCTTTAGAATTAATTAATAAATAAAATTCATTTAATTGCTCCCACATCTCTTTGGTGATTAATTCGCGTACACTGCGTGCATTCTCTCGCGCAATGCTTAAACTTGATAGAACTGAATTAGGATTATTCCGATCAAAGGTAAGAAATTCAACTACATTAGCTTGATCGGCAAATTCATAATGTTGTTTAAATAATTCATTACCACTTGTGACATCAATCAATGGCTGCCATTGCTCATAAAGCCCGTCTGGTAAATCAAAGCTCATTTGTAAATTAGCGTCCATAAACCGCGCAACGTTTTCAGCCCGCTCAATATAACGGCTCATCCAATAAATAGAGTGTGCAACCCGACTTAACATATTTTCTTCCTCACGCCAAAACCCAAGTATCTTTACTGCCACCACCTTGCGATGAATTGACGACTAAACTTCCTTTTTTTAATGCAACGCGCGTCAAACCACCGGGCAATACATAAATTTCCTCACCGTAAATGATGAAAGGACGCATATCTACATGACGACCTTCTAAATGATCTTTTACGATAACAGGTGAACGTGATAGGGATAGCGTTGGTTGCGCGATGAAATTACGAGGATGTTGTTTAATTTTCTCTGCAAAATCTTTGCGTTCTTGCGGCGTGGATTTTATCCCAATTAACATACCATAACCACCTGATTCTGCTGTAGGTTTAACAACGAGTTTGTCTAAATTAGCTAAAACATATTGCAAAGTGTCTGGCTCTGAACACAAATAAGTTGGCACATTAGGAATAATAGGTTCTTCACCAAGATAATATTTAATAATTTTAGGCACATAAGCGTATACTGCTTTATCATCAGCCACGCCCGTACCGGGTGCATTAGCTAGTGCAACTCGACCTGCACGATAAGCCTCCATTAATCCCGCAACGCCTAATAGTGAATCAGCACGAAACACTTGCGGGTCTAAAAAACTATCATCAATACGCCGATAAATCACATCTACCTTTTCAAAACCGCGTGTTGTACGCATCATGATATAACCATCACGCAAAGTTAAATCTGTCCCTTCAACCAATCGTACACCCATGTGTTTGGCTAGAAAAGAATGCTCAAAATAAGCTGAGTTAAAAATACCCGGTGTCAATACCGCAGCCATAGGATTAAGCATCTGATTAGGAGAAATAAAATTAAGCATGTCTAACAAACGCAATGGATAATCATCTACAGGTTGCACGTTGTAAGAATTAAAAATTTTCGGCAAAGTACGCTTCATTAAGGTACGATTTTCCAGCACATACGATACGCCAGAGGGACTACGCAAATTATCTTCCAGTACATAGAAAGTACCTTCACTATCACGCACTAAATCCACGCCCGAAATGTGACACCAAATACCTTTAGGTGGATTTAAGCCTTCGCAGGCAGGTTGATAACCAGATGCAGAATAAATCAATTGCTCTGGAATAATGCCCTCCTTAATGATTTTTTTATCGTGATAAATATCGTCAACAAATAAATTGATGGCATGAATACGTTGTTTTAAACCAGATTCTAAAATTTCCCACTCAGATTTGCTTATAATGCGTGGGATAGCATCAAATGGCCAAATTTTTTCATCACCTCCCTCGCTACCGTATACGCCAAACGTAATACCTGTATTTAACATCGCTTTTTCCACCATTTGTTGGCGGCGCACTAATTCACCTTCAGGCATATTTTCAATATTTCTGACTAATTTGGTAGCATCTACTCTAGGTTTTCCTTGTTTGTCAAATACTTCGTCATAAAATTCATTAATTTCGTAATGGGCTATTTTCATCTGTTTCTCCTAAACAAATAAACAAATCACGATGTACAGTATTGGAATATCTTAAAAAATCGCTTTTCATCTTAAAGTGTATGTTATTTCCATTATGCAGCACAAGTTTTTCCCTGAACAATCCACGCTGTACGAGTCGTTAAATCCTAAAACTTCGCTGAAAACATAGAATCAATCAGAACGTTTTCAATCTGTTTGATTTAAACCTTCAATTTTAATTAATTCAAAACGTAAAATATCGCCTTTTTCATCATGTTCTACTTTAACAGGTAAAAATTGTAATTTTGGTGCACACCAAAGTGTTGTTTTTCTTTCATCGTCAACTGTGGTGCGTTCAAATTTGATGACTGGTAACTCCCCTAATTGCGTCGATAAAACCTCATTTTTTATTAATTTAGGTTGATATTGCTTAATTTTTGCGTCATCAACAATTTTATAAGAAAAATCTTTGTTTTGCTGTTTTAAAGCTAACATGATCGCCAACTGATAAGACATTTTATCCAATACATCATCATCAAGATTAATTTCCCAAGGCTGTTCTTGCTTAATACCTATCGCAATTTTTTCATCCCAATGAAATAAAATAATTTGATGACGTTCTTTTTTACCTCCCGTATGGTGATAATTATATTCTAGCGGTCTAATTTGATTATTGTGGATAATAAAACGACTAGATTCAATAATTTTATCTTTACGAAATAAGGAAAAAAAACCAGAAGTTTCACTTTCCGAACTAAACAAATATTGCTGATTATCCAAACGTTCCAAACGACGGACACTTGAACCAATGTGGAAACCCTTTGCATATACATGATAAGTCGCAGTGAACGGTAGTAAAAAGTCATTACTTTGTGCAATTTGCATATCTAACAATAAAATGAATATTAAAAAGATTCGCATAAATTTATCCTTAAACTATACTTGCACTTTGTGCCTTGATTGTGTTACAAAAGTAACGTAGTGGATGTTTCATACATGGTGTTACAATGTGCTATTTTATTCAAGTATCCTATCAAGGAATAGCACCCGTAATTACGCGCAAAACAAATTTGGCATATCTACCTCAATTATAGAAATAACATGATTTACAGCGTGAAAACTGCTACAGGAGTCTTGTAAATGCCTATTTATGAATATGAACATACTCAAACTGCTTGTCAGCTTGGTCAATTATTTGAAGTTAAACAATCCATTCATGATGACCCATTCACCCACTGTCCAAAGTGTGGTACGCCCGTTAAAAAACGGATTTCCAAAGTTGGTATTGCGTTTCCAAAAACCAATACTGAAATTCGGGATATGGGATTGACAAAATTAGTAAGGCGTGACGACGGTGTGTACGAAAACGTGACGCGCCGTGATAATAATGAACACCGCTATATGAAACAAGGCAAACCCGAAACGACACCAAATTTAAGCCGAATCATCAGCGATTAAGCGATTATGATGGAACAAACACTGATACCCTACACTGCGACCACAACGCTACCAGAGGGAAGTGTATTAGTATTGGCACCGCACCCAGATGATGAAGTTTTCGGGTGTGGTGGAGCAATTATGCAGCATATTAAACAAGGGCAAACTGTCCATGTTTTCGTCATGACCGACGGTCAAGCTGCTATGCCGTATCAACATGAAACTTATCGTTCTGCCTATATTTCTCAACGTCAGCAAGAAAGTCTGCAAGCTGCAAAGATTTTAGGTTACGGCAAACCAAGCTTTTTTGATATTTCAGATAGACAATTGCAGCGTTCTGACGTGTTGTTGCAACAATTGTTGGATTTTATCACTGTGCATCAAATCCAGTATTTATATATCCCCTCTATTTTTGAGCTGCATCCGGATCATATTGCATCAACTAAAATTGGATTGGAATTAGCTGAATATTCTCATTTAAAATTAGTCATGTACGAAGTAGGCGCACCGCTTATGCCAAATCGCCTACTAGATATAACACCGTTTTGGGAGCGTAAAAAAGCAGCGATGGCTTGCTTTAATTCTCAATTAGCTTTGCAAAATTACGATAAACATATTGCAGGTTTAAATGTTTATCGTGCTTATACTTTGCCTCAATCCGTTAAAGCGGCGGAGGCATATTGTATAGCAGATTATGATCAAGATTGGCAGCACCTAATCGACGTTTGTCAACAAGTGCGTAACAGTCTCGGTACAAAAACTTTTTAATGTGGATGAACTAGCCACAAATCAAAAATTGTACATGGCTAGATGATAATTGCCGATACATCATAGAAATAAAAAATAATTTTTTCTTATAAATTCAATTTATTAAAAAAGCACTTATCTCATTACGGATTTAAATTCAGCATTTCTGTCAATAAATTGATGCCATTATTTTTTATTGATGGTATGATTTTGATCGGATTTGTCGTTTTACCCAACCTGCATTTTACTCTGATATAGATAACTGCGTCCTAAAGCATCTGGTGACAAACCGATTTTGAAGGCGTTTAGTCCTTCTGAATATATCTTGTTAAATTTTATCAACCAAAAGGTAACGACTATTATGTTAAAAAAATTTATTACTTTACTAACATTAACGATTTCTATCAATGTGTATGCAATTGACTTTTTCAGCATTGGTACGGGTGGAGTTACAGGCACATACTATCCTACCGGTGGCGCGATTTGTCGCTTAGTCAACAAACACAAGTCTGAAACCAAAATGCACTGTAGTGTCGAATCTACTGGTGGTTCAGTTTATAACATTAATACTATTAAAAATGGAGAATTGGATTTTGCCATCTCGCAAAGTGACGTAGTCTACCAAGCCTATAGCGGTACAGATAAATTTGAAAATAATGCGTATACTGATTTACGTTCTGTCATGGCAATTTATCCAGAACTGCTTGCATTGGTTGTATCTAAATCCTCTGGTATCAAATCCTTAGAAGGTCTCCACAATAAAAAAATCAACTTGGGTAATCCGGGAAGCGGTAATGAAGCGACTGCAAATATTCTATTAGCGCAATTAGGCATGTCGCATGAAGATTTGGCTTTAGCGGGCGTTTTAAAAGCGCAAGAATGTCCAACCGCATTGCGTGATAAAAAGATTGATGGTTATTTTTACATGGTAGGTCATCCAACAGCTAACATCCAAGACGCTGCAAACTCTGTTGATATTCGCTTAATTTCAATTGAGGGTAAATCTGCCGACGAAATAATCAAAAAATATCCTTACTTTGCAAAAGGCACTATCCCTGCGGGTATTTACAAAAATGTCGATCAAGATGTCCCCAGTATTGGAGTGAAAGCAGTATTGATCACGCATAAAAACATTAAAGACAACATGGTAACATTGGTTTTACACACGATTCTGGATGAATTTGAAAATTTCAAGCGTTTACACCCAGCCTACAAAACCATCACTAAGGAAAGTTTATTAGAAGGCTTGAGCGCACCCCTACATCCAGCGGCTAAAAAAGTTTATCAACAACTTGATTTAATTCAAGATTAATTTACAGATAGTTTAAGCTACTTTTTTAGGGTGGTAGGCTATGACGGGCGACGCTTTGCTAGATGAGATTCGGGAAAACCAAGCCCGTTTGCACATTAACAGTTTTGATATGACTCTTGGTCATTTGATAGATTTGTACGATGAACAACGTTTTATTATTCCAAAGGAATATCAAAGCTGTATGTCATGGTCGGTCACTGAACAAACTTCTTTCATTGAACATTTGTTGCTAGGCTTCCCAGTCAAGCCTATTTTTGTTGTAGAAAATAATCAGCATCAGTGGGAATTGATTGATGGTGTACAACGTATTCTCACCCTATTTTCACTATTCGGTCGTCTTACGCACATGCCAGAACGAAATAAATTAACTTTAGTGTCAGGTCAATTTATCCAGAAACTTAATGGTATTAATATTAATAATATGCCTTATTTTATTAAACAACAGTTGCGTGAGAGACCTTGTCACGTTAATAGTATTCGTTGGGATAGTGATATTGAGTTTTTAGGCGAAATATTCAAACAGGTCTATTAAGATGATGTCTTATCAAACAATTATTTATGAAGGTTTATGGAAAAATAATGCAGGTCTAGTGCAATTATTGGGTTTATGCCCATTACTCGCTGTGACTGGCACATTAGTCAATGGCTTGGGGTTGGGTATTGCAACCACGCTGATTTTAATCGCTTCAAATGTCACTGTTTCTTTAATCCGCCATATCGTACCTAATGAAGTACGTTTACCGGTTTATGTTTTAATCATTGCTTCTTTTGTTACTGCGATTGAAATGTTAATTAAAGCTTTTTATTACGATTTATATTTAGTATTAGGGATTTTTATTCCCTTAATTGTGACAAATTGTGCTGTGATTGGTCGGGCGGAGGCGTTTGCTTCTAAAAATCCAGTAGATAAAGCTTTTATCGATGGTTTAATGATGGGAATGGGGTTTACTTTAGTCTTGGTTTGTTTAGGTGGATTTCGTGAATTATTAGGTTATGGCACGCTGTTTTCACAAATTGAATTAATGTTTGGTGAAAATGCAAAATGGATGGAAATTCAAGTTATTGAAAATTATCGTGGTTTTTTACTAGCCATTTTATCTCCCGGTGCATTTTTTGGTTTAGGGCTATTGGTAGCATTAAAGAACTGGATTGATCGCAGTATTGCAGCGAAGCAACGCAGTTTAGATAATTCAGTAGCAGAACGCGGAATAAGCTATTAATATATCGGCGAATTTGGTAGATACTGCTGTCCCGTCAAGTGACGACACACGGTGCATCGTCACGGGTTGGCTTTTTTAATTCCGAGTATTTTTCTCTTCAGCGTACATTTGTACCATTGCCTCGTAACCACCAAGTAAAATACTTGCTTGCTCTTCAGTGACAAACTTCGATTTTAAATCAACGTAAGCTTTTAAAGCAGGAATACCCTCATCTTCTGTTTTCGCTTCTAATACTGCTTTCGCTGAAGCTTGTAAAGTTTCGTTTTCAGAATCGGCATCTTTTTCAATGTGTCCCATCAAAAATGACATTTTTTGCATAGGCTCTAACGCTTCTTCAACCGCTTGTTCAGTATCTTGTTCCGCAGCCGCTTCTGCTTGAGTAATGGTTGCCGCTTCGTCTGCATAGACATTAAAACTTAAAGCCGCAGTTAAAACAATTGCTAATGATAATTTAAACATGAAACACACTCCTTAAATGTTGGATTCAAAGGATAGCTTATCATTATCAGTGAACAATGATCAACGTCCTTATTAATTCACAAAAAACAACCAGCATTCTTAAAAATTGTCTTCGTAACCGGGAATACTTTGCTCTAATAAAACATCAGCTTTATGCCCTACGCCACCTAAGCCTTTGAAATGGAATTGTAGAAAAATACCATTTACAAAGTCACTTCGGTCAACATCGGTTAAGTAACGACGTGCAATGACACGTACTGCCCAACAACAAGAATCATATTCTACACCAATAAAAGTTTCTAGTTCAGTGTCATGCAAAATAGATTGATTCCAACGTCCCAAAACACGCCAGTGACGAATTAGTGGCCAATAAAATGATAAATCAGTTTGTTCTAATTGTCCGTCGCGCAACCGATAAGCAAGATTTAAAATCCGTTCTTTCGTTTCGTCATGATAACGGGCACGAATAACTGAATATTCATTATTACTGTCGTGGGGATTCCAACGTAAAGTAGTAGATAATTTCCAAGAATCAGAGACTTGACTAGCAAGCTCACCAATAATGCTCGATGAAGTATTAGTATATTCCTGTTCACTCGGTAATAATACCCGTCGATCTTTAAAATAATAAATTTGTCCTAAACTGGCACGCAAGCGTTCTTTACCGTTCTGTTTTTCTAATAGACGACTTGTCACGCCAAAAGTGAGTTGATTGGTATCTTGTACCCGATCTACACCACTAAAGCTAAAATCTCGAAACATCTGCCCATAAGTCAAATCATAACGTACTGTATCAAATATTGGAATTTCATCTTGTTGCTCGTAGGAAGTGTAGCGATACATCAAGCGTGGTTCTAAGGTCTGTAATAAATTAGTTTTAAATAAAGTCGTATCACGGTCAAAAAATAATCCTGAATCTAAGCTAGCATCCCAAGTTAAACGATTGATTTCATTTTTATTATTAGCATTTTGCTCTAAGTTGTAACTCGTATGACGCATACTTAATTTTGGCACGATAAAGTGGCTAGGGCGACGAAATGGAAAACTGACTGCACTATACAAATCCAAGCGATTACCAGTTGGATTAGGGATGTCCAATACATTACGTTCAAAACGATTAAAATCAAATTGAGCTTCAATATTTATGCGTTTATTTAATTCTGGAATATTGGTTTTGAACAGTAATTGCGGTGCGCGGTAATAGGGTTTATCAGCTTGTTGATCGGTTAAAGTTTGAAAAGCTTGCAAGCGTCCTAATCCAATCCAACCCTCACCAAAATAATATAAATCAGCGCGTCGTTCCATGTGAGTAACACTACTTAATTGTAAATCATAGCCCAAATCTTCAAAATATAGATTATCAGATAAATAATTATAATTTATATCAGCATACCAACGACTATTAGCGTTGAATTTACCGCTGTGTGTGAATGATACAGAAGCACGTTTATCATTAAAATCTTTATCATTACTCATGTAGGTTGCATTTAATTTACCCGCAGCACTTGATAGTAAATAACGAAATTCCCCATCCCACAATACACCACGTTTAGACATAGTGCGTAAGCCAATGGTCGCGTCATAGCTGGGATGTAGATTTAAATAATATGGAATGACTGATTCATAACCCACACTATCGGATATGCCAAAGCTTGGAGTCAGAAAACCTGTTTTACGGTCATCGTTCAAAGGATAAGAAATATAAGGTGTGTAAAGTATTGGAATATTGAAAAAATCAACCCGTACATGTCTGGATACACCAATACTTTTTTCTTGATCAAGTATCGTTTTTTTAGCTGTTAATTTCCAATGCTCATTTTTCGGGTCGCAAGTAGTGTAAGTTGTGTTGAATAATTCAATTTCATTTTGATTTTTACGGATAATTTTTTCAGCTTTACCGTGTGCATTATTGCTATTACCGGTAAATTTTTGCAATAACCAATAGTTTGCTTTATCGATTTCTCCACGATAATCTGAAAATAATTTTAACTTTTCACCTTGTAGTACATAATCATTATCCCAATAAGTAAAACCTGTCATAGCGTCTATCGTTTCGTTTTTATTATCGTATATGATGACTTCGCTACTTAAAAGTTGTTCATTACGTTGAAATAATACGTTACCTGCAAATGTGGATAAATCTCCTTTTTGCTGTTGCACGAAAGCGGTATCAGAATATAAGCGCAATTGATTTTGTTTTAACGTAGGCAATTGTAAATTAAGCTCTGGTAATGTTGGCACAACAGGAATTGCATCCTCAATAGGCATACAATATTGCTCTTCTGCAATAACAAGTTGAGAAAAAAAGAGTATTAATATAAAGCAATTAAGCGTCTTGAGGCAGCTCATTAGAATTGTAGTATTTCTGATAAACAATAGTGCATGTTAAACGTTTTTAGCAGATAAGAAAAGCAAGTTTAGCCATGACATTGATCTGCAAATTAAGTTACTTTCGGTCTACCATTTGTGCCTATTTTTAAAACCTATGATTTTTAATTTTTCGCATTTAAGATGCAGAGCGTCTAGGCTATATTTCAACACCGAGAGATTGTAAAAAATATTCACTTTTTTTGATTTAGGTTTGTTTAATATCAATAAATCATAATTATTAAAGTGTTTATTTTTTGCATTTTTTTACAATCTCCGAGTGTTAGAACAAAAAATTATTAACTTAAAATTGATTTAGCCAAGGATAAGTCTGATAATACTGGGCTTCAAACGCGCGAATTTCACCTGCGTACTGCAACGTTAAACCTATATCATCTAACCCTTCAAGCAAACACATTTTTCTGAATTCATCTACCTCAAAATTGATTTTTTCGCCCTCTGGTGTCGTAATAGTTTGCGAAGCTAAATCTACAGTTAATTGATAACCTGTTGTCATTTCAGTCGAATTGATTAATTTATCTACGATTGCATCATCTAGTACAATTAGTAACATACCGTTTTTAAAGCAGTTATTGAAAAAAATATCTGCGAAACTTGGAGCGATAATCACCCTAAAACCATAATCTTCTAATGCCCAAGGCGCGTGCTCACGACTAGAACCACAACCAAAATTTTGGCGTGTAAGTAAAATTTGACTGCCTTGATAGCGGGGTTGATTGAGTATAAAATCTTGATTTAATGGACGATTGCTACAATCCATACCCGGCTCACCATGATCTAAATATCGCCATTCATCAAATAAGTAGGGACCAAACCCAGTACGATTAATGGATTTTAAAAATTGTTTAGGAATAATTGCATCCGTATCAACGTTTGCTCGGTCTAAAGGGGCAACTAAACCTGTTAATGTAGTAAATGCGCGCATGTTCTAATCCTGTTTCATTAATACATATTTGTTTATATCGTTAAAAATAGATAAATCCACCAATATACGAAAAGCGTAACCGACTATATTTTACCTTGAAACTTAGTTTTATGGCATAAATTGGTATAAACTTACTAGGTCATAATAAAAATATGTAATACAATGTAAAACAAAAAACTATACTACGTTTGTTAATTTAGCATAGTTTGTTTTTTGAGTATCATACCACAATTAAATTTACAACATGTTTGAAACCTTGCCCATTTAACTAAAATGGTTGCAAGTAAAGCAATATGCGGGTGATGCTTTCTTAGCAGTAAAAAAGAATTATCGTTATTTTAATACTATGGAGAAATAAAATGTCTAAATTAGTCCCCCCTCATGGCGGTGGTGAATTAAAACCTTTATTGTTACAAGGCAATGATTTACAAGCAGAATTACAACGCGCGACCAGTTTGCCTAAATTAAAATTAAGCTCGCGGGAAATGGGTGACTTAATTATGTTAGGAATAGGAGGTTTTACGCCATTAGATGGTTTTATGAGTAAAGCAGATTGGCAAGGCGTGTGCGATAATTACACGATGGCAGACGGTACATTTTTCCCAATTCCAATAACGTTATCTACCGATAAAGCGACTGCTGATAGTTTGAGCGAAGGACAAGATGTTGCTTTAATTAGTTCGGAAGATGATGAAATTATGGGGATATTAACGCTTGCAGAAAAATACGCAATTGACAAAGTCCATGAATGCCAACAAGTCTTTAAAACCACTGATGAAGCTCACCCTGGTGTGGAAATGGTGATGGCGCAAGGCAAAATTAATTTAGCAGGTAAGGTTAAAGTATTTTCGCAAGGTGAATTCCCTAATAAATATAAAGGTTTATTTTTAACTCCAGCGGAAACCCGCGCTTTATTTGAGCAAAATAATTGGTCAACTGTCGCGGCGTTCCAGACCCGTAATCCAATGCACCGCTCACATGAATATTTAGTTAAAATTGCCATTGAAGTATGTGATGGTGTATTGATTCATTCATTATTAGGTAAATTAAAACCCGGTGACATTCCAGCCGATGTGCGCACTAAAGCCATTTCTGGTTTAATTGAAAATCATTTTGTTAAAGATACCGTGATTCAAGCAGGTTATCCGTTAGACATGCGTTATGCAGGTCCGCGTGAAGCCTTATTACATGCTCTATTCCGTCAAAATTATGGTTGCTCACATTTAATTGTCGGACGTGACCACGCCGGCGTAGGCAAATATTACGGACCATTCGATGCACACAATATTTTTGATGAAATCGCTGAAGACGCGCTAGTCATTAAACCATTAAAATTAGATTGGACTTTCTGGTGTTATCAATGTGGTGGTATGGCTTCAATGAAAACGTGTCCGCATAGCGCGGAAGACCGTTTAATGTTATCAGGTACGCGCTTGCGTGAATTATTATCCAATGATGAAGAAGTACCAGCAGAATTTAGTCGTCCTGAAGTCTTGTCTGTGTTAAAAGAATATTACGCCAGCATTAAATAATTTATTATTTTTAAGGACTAGTAGTTATTTTTTAAATATCAAATATTGTATAACTGCCAGTCCTTCGTTTTTAAAAATCAAGTTTTGCACTCCGCTTTAGGATGCTTTAGTATTTGCAAAACCTTCACCCGCATGTAATGTTAACTGGGCAAACGGAATCACCCAATCTTCTTTATTACAC
The DNA here is from genome assembly GCA_964388965.1 of uncultured Thiotrichaceae bacterium. Taxonomy (GTDB): domain Bacteria; phylum Pseudomonadota; class Gammaproteobacteria; order Beggiatoales; family Beggiatoaceae; genus Albibeggiatoa. The sequence goes on from CAYMCP010000005.1 coordinate 61,105, forward strand.
ACTTCAACACAAGTTTTCTGAATAAAGCGCGGTATTGCAAAGTAACTGCTAGCAACACAACCATCAGCTTTCACTAATATCAAATAATCCAATGAGTTAGCCCCAGCTTCTTTAAAATCGACAGATAACAATTTTGCTTGTTCCGCCCATTTCGACTGTGCCAATTTTTCCTGTAAAACCGCTTCAAAACGTTGCGGAATATCAGTTAAACAGATAGCTTGATGCCGATAATCCACACCAAACGTCACCGAAACCAAAAAGCCATGCCGCGATAAATTATGAATAGGGATTTGTACAAATTGCGCAGTCGGAACCGTTACAACTGAACTCATGATGCGTAATTGCACCGTTTCTATCGTTTGCTTAATAATTTCAGCTAACTGCCCATTTTCCCACAAAATATAATCTCCTTGACTACAAGGAAACCAAGGTTCATCAGCAATAGAAGGGCGTGAAATCAAATTATTGAGTACATTCGTTGGCAAGCGTAAAATACCATCTAATGCTGGGTTACTCAGTGAAGAAAAAACATTAATTTTTAATAAATTATATGGAATACCATCGTAAATTAAACGTTCACCCTGACGCACTGCACCCATATCCAACAATAAACGAATCTCAGTAATATAACGTGGCAAAGTATTGCGCAAACCCACCAGTAACATCAATACACCTATCACAGTGAGCATGAGCAATAATATATCATTTCGAGAATAAAAAACCGTGATTACTGCAAATAAGCTGAGAACGAAAGTAATCGTTAAAAAAAGCATAATGTAATAAACGCGCCCAGCGCAAACGGATTCTACGTTGATACTTATGACTTTGAATAGTATAAAATTTTAGTATTATCCAAGCAATAATACGCATCAGAATCAAAATAATTAATACAATAGTGACTGCAATTAATAAGGTTAGTCCACGACCATGTATAAAATTATGTAACGTGCTGATAATAGCTGCTTGTGGCGAAACTTGATTTTCTTGCAAACTACTCAATTGATATTGCGCCAATTCTAATGCACTTTGCGTATCTATTTCACGTTTACGCCACTGTTCAGCAATATCATCCAATTGTTTAACAATAGATTTAGATAAATTAGGACGTTGCAACAACTGTTGGATGTGTAATTGAGCTTTTTGAATAGATTTAAGCACGTTTTCCTGCTGTAAAATTTCTATGCGCAACTGCTCAATTTTACGTGGTTTTTCAGTCAATTCCTTTAAATTATCTAACAATGGGCGACTAATTAAAACTAGTTCTTTTTTCCAATCAAATTCAGGTGCAACTTGCTGTTCAACCACTTCCACATCTAAACCACCAATTGCAACCTGTTCAAAAGATTGCTTTTGCTTGCTAATAGCCCGTATCAACTCATCTTGTTGCAACCGCAAAGTAGATTTTTCAGCATTATCCTCTTTCATGCGCTGCAATTGTTTCTGCAATAAATCCAATTCTTTTTGCTTATCTAATATATTTGTCCAAATATCCTCCAAACTTTGTACGATGTCCTTTTTCTCTACAGGTGCTTGATTGACAAGCGGTTCATCGGCTACGGCAGTGGATTCGGCTAAAACGACAGGTGACAACAATAATTGAATAATGAGTAAACAGTATAACATAGCTTATGAGTTGTTGGCTTAAAAAAAATTAACATTTTGAACTTATTTTTGTAATGAAGCAAATATAACTGAAATCCCCTGCAATTCTCATTTTAAATTTCATGAATGTCGTAGGACGCTGGTGCGTCCCACCGGGTGACGACGCGGTGCATCGTTACGAGTCAACTCTCGTCACGAGTCAAAATGAGAATTGCTGCATGTCTTGTCTCTGTTATGGTAGATAATTTGAATTTGGAGTACAATCACGCCTAAGTTTTAGGTATGCGGTAGCCTGCCGACAAGTAATCATAATTTTGCTATCCTGTATGCCTATATCCGCCTGCAACAAATGCAATTTTGCTAATTTCGCTTTACCGTCAATGCGTCAGTCCTAGCCACATTTAACACTTATAATCATACGAAACACTAGAACAATGTCTGATATTCAAGCAGTTAAAAATTACTTATTAAATTTGCAAAACAAAATTTGTACAGCAATCGAAACAATAGAGCCACAACAAACATTTATCCAAGACCAATGGCAACGTGAACAGGGAGGTGGTGGTTGTTCGCGGGTTTTAATGGACGGACAAATATTTGAACAAGCAGGCATCAATTTTTCACACGTACATGGTAACGCTTTACCTGCTGCTGCTACAGAAAAACGTCCAGAATTGGCTGGCTGTCCATTTCAAGCAATAGGTGTTTCCCTAGTGATTCACCCGCGCAATCCTTATATTCCTACCTCTCATGCTAATGTACGTTTCTTTATTGCAGACAAACCTGAACCTATTTGGTGGTTTGGCGGTGGTTTTGACCTTACGCCTTACTATCCCTTTGAGCAAGATGTACGCGACTGGCACCAAGCAGCAAAAAATATCTGTCTGCCTTATGGAGAAGATGTATATCCACGCTTTAAAAAATGGTGTGATGAATACTTTTTTTTAAAACATCGCAATGAACCGCGTGGAGTTGGTGGTTTATTCTTCGATGATTTAAATCAATGGCGTTTTGAGCGTAGTTTTGCTTTTATGCGAGCTGTAGGTGATGGTTATTTAGCTGCTTATTTGCCCATTATCGAACGACGTAAACATACTGCTTATGGCGAACGTGAACGCCATTTTCAACTTTATCGGCGTGGGCGTTACGTTGAATTTAATTTACTCTATGATCGGGGTACACTATTTGGCTTACAAAGTGGTGGGCGAACTGAATCAATTTTAATGTCACTACCACCATCAGTAAAATGGCAATATAATTGGCAACCACAACCTAACTCGCCTGAAGCTGAATTGTATGAAAAATATTTAGTTGCGCGAGATTGGACATAGAAATTTTTAATTTTTACACGAGCAAATTTTGCACGCCCTTACTTGTTAATTGTTAAAAGGTGAGGTTTGTGCTACACACTCCTCTACTGTTCACTGATAATTGTTCACTGACTCATGAAGTTTGCAAACAAAATACTACTACTTGTTTTAAGTTTTTTACTAGGTACGGGCATATTACTTAGCTTATTCTTATACGGTGCTGCGACAAAAATCACTGAACGAGAAATTAAAGCACGCCTACATACCCACGCAGTTTACGGTATTGATAAAATAAACCACCTCCTATTTGAGCGTACTGAGGATATTCACATAATAGCCAAAGACCTTCATATTGCCCTCAATATTAAACACGAGAAAAACAATGACTTATTTATGATAAGGCTACTACACTATCTTAATACCTATAAATTTTATCTCTCTCTTTCAATTTACGATGAAAATAAGGTAAAAATTGCAGATACTTCTAATCTAAACATCGGTCAAGTAACAGCAGATAGAATATGGGTTACAAGGGTTTACGATGAAAAAAAACCGAGCATTGCAGAAGATATATTCATTGATAAAAAAACATCGGTAATGATTTTTGCCGCGCCGATTTTAAATGACGAAAACAAAGTATTAGGTGCAGTTGTAGCGAAAATAGATACAGATATGATTTATCAAGTATTAGGTCAATTGGATTTTAGAGACAAAGAGTCTGAAAAAAATAATGTATATGTGGATTTAATAGATTTTCATGGTCTGTTACTTTACTCTAACTACAACACAAAAAATATACTCAAAGAAAAAATTGATCTAAATAAATTAGACCATTTACGCGCTCATTTTTACACTTACGCGCACCAAAAAGGCTATTTAGATTTTACTGGTAATAATTGGACTTTAATTGTACACCTACCAATTGAAAAAGCATTTGCTTCTATCACCCAACTACGCAACCAAGCAATTAGCATCGCATTAATTCTACTGCTACTTGTTGTAATAGGCGTATCTGCTTTTTCTCGCAGATTAATTCTACCCATCCAATCATTAGAAAATTTTGCAATACAGTTAGGACAAGGTGATTTCTCGGTCCGCGCACCCATTCTATCTCGAGATGAAATTGGTCATCTCACTCGCACGTTTAATCAAATGGCACAATTATTAGAACAACAAGTAAATCAACTACAAGAATTTAAAAAGATTTTTGATATTGGTGCAGATATGATTTTTGTATTTGAAGCGAATACTGCACATTTTATTTACACCAACCAAGCGGTAGCCCAACAATCTGGATACGAAAGTGAAGTATTATTACACCTCACGCCCTACGATTTATTGCCAATAGATAGATATTCAGAAACGAAACGTTTACTTGACGCACTCATACATCAAGAAAATAGTACACATTTGTATGAATCCGAAATGTTGCGCAAAGATGGTGTACGCTTTCCAGTGGAAATATTAGTGCAATACGTGCAGCTAAATGTGCAGGAAAGTCACTATATTTTTGTTGCACGCGATATTACCGAGCGCAAACAAACTGAACGTGCATTAAAAGCTGCAAAAGAAAAAGCTGAACGTGCTAATCAAACAAAAACCGCCTTTTTATCTAATATGAGCCATGAATTACGCACACCGCTTAATGGTATTTTAGGCTATACGCAAATTTTAAAATTAGATAATGATTTGTCAGAACGCCAAAGAGAAGGTATTGATATTATTCATCGCAGTGGTGAATATTTACTAACGATGATTAATGATATTTTAGATTTGTCCAAGATCGAAAGCGATAATTTAGAGCTACATCAATCAGAATTTCAACTAATTAAATTACTAAATAATATCGTTGATTTGTTTAAAATGCGCGTACAACAAAAAGGTATTCAATTTATTTTTAATCTCAGTGAAGACTTACCGCAAATGGTTTATGCCGACGAAGCGCGTTTACGTCAAGCTTTGATTAATATTTTAGGTAGCGCATTAAAATCAATGGAAGAGGGTGAAATTCGCCTAGAAGTATATCGCACAATGGCAGGTACAATCCGTTTTACCGTACACGATACAGGGCTTGGTATTTCCAAACAAAACATTAAAATGATATTCAACCCATTTAATCAATTGGACGCGCGCGGCTTTGAAGTAGAAAGAGCGGGATTAGGCTTAACTATTGCGAATAAAATCATTAAATTAATGCAAGGCAAATTTACCATTGAAAGTCAGATCGGGCAAGGTAGTTGTTTCACAATTGATTTGGTATTAGAGGAAATTAGAACAACAATCGCTCAACCACTCCCGCCTACTGAAACTATTATCGGTTATCAAGGACAAAATTTTACGATATTTATCGTGGACGAAGAGTGGGAAAGTCGGCAAACACTAGTTGAAATTTTACTTGCATTAGAATTTACAGTACATTCATTCAGTCAATATCGTGAGGCAGTGACACAATTAGAGCAAATTCAACCCGACGTGATTATCGCTGATTTGGATTTATTGATTAAATGTCTCAAAAGAGGCGACCTAACAATAACCGATATACCATTAATTGTAACGACTGAAAACATATATGAGCATCAACAAGATAATTTAGATTATAATGCATTGATAGCAAAACCAATTCATCTTGAAGAATTATTTACTCAATTGCAAAAAGTATTAAACATTAGTTGGCAATATGACAAACAACATGAAACCAAATCTGAATCATTTACATTAAGAGATTGCGTATTATCTCAGCAAAAAGCCAATATTTTTTATGATTTAGGTAGAAAAGGCGACATTATGGGTTTGATAGATGAGGCTGAACAATTGGAACAAAATCCTTCATTAGCTTCACTAGCCAACCAAATTTTACAGTTAGCCAAAGATTTTGATACGGATGCTATCTGTCAACTAGTAGAACCTTTTATAGAGCAGACTTAGTAATGAAAAAACACCAATTTTCGATTTATATCATCGTTTATGCCGTTATTGTGCTTTGCTACTGGTTTTTAGAAAATATCATTTGGCAAAGTCAACGTCATCTGCATTTTATTATTGAATTAACAGGTTATCTATTACTTATTATTGGTAGCTTTCATATTTTATATCTCTTTGATAAAGAAAGTAAAAAAAATGAGCAAAAATTAAAAGCTAAACTTAATGAATTTAAGCAGTACGAGGCTTTTATAAATTTAAGTTCGGATAGTTTTTTTGCTTTTCATCCAAAAATGATGGAATTCTTTTTTGTTAGTCAAGGGGCATATCGACAATTAGGTTACGACTACGAGAAAAATGAACTGTTAGGCAAAACACCATTAGATGTGGATAAATTTTCCGATTTTTTAAAACTGCAACAAGATGTTTTCTTGCCTCTACTAACCGGTGAACTGGATATTGCTAGAATCGAAACGGCTCTTGAACGTAAAGACGGTTCAACTTTCCCGGTTGAGGTGACAATTCAGAGTATTGAGCTTGAATCTTATGGTAAATGTTTTATTTCGGTGGTGCGTGATATTTCTGCTCGTAAGGAAAAAGATGATTTACAGAAAAATTATCAAAACCATTTACAACAAGAAATTAAGCGTAAAACCAAAGCGTTAGCAGATAAAAATCAAGCCTTGAGCGAACAAGCTGATGTGCTCGCTGAAGCTAATTTGCAGCTCAAAGAGGAAGCGTTTAAGCGTCGCCAAACAGAGCAGGCGTTAAAAGCCAGTGAAAAACGTTTTGCCTTAGCTTTGAAAGCTGCAAATGATGGTCTATGGGATTGGGATTTGCAGAATAATACGCTCTTTTTTTCCGACCGTTGGAAAGAAATGCTTGGCTATGCGCCCGATGAACTAACTGATACGTTTGTAACTTGGAAAAGTCTAGTGCATCCAGATGATATAGCTTCCGCCGAAGCGGATATTGCTGCGTATTTAAGCAAAAAAATAGATAAATATGAAAATATCCACCGTTTAAGGCATAAAGATGGACATTATGTGTGGATTTTGGATAGGGGTATTGGTTTAGAAAATGAGAAAGGTGAATATGTGCGTTTCATTGGTACACATACCGATGTCAGTTCACAAAAACAAGCAGAACAAGTATTAAGTAATTACAGTGAAAAATTAAAGTGCGAAGTCACTAAAAAAACTCAAGCGTTACAAGAAAAAACCCAACAATTAGAAACGCAACAACAAAAATTTACCAGTATTTTAGATAGCTTAGATGTCGTCATATACGTTGCGGATATGCAGACTTATGAATTACTGTTTATTAATGAGTATGCACGCCAAATTTTTGGTAGCCCCTGGCAGGGTAAATCATGTTGGCGGTATATTCAAAATAAGGACAAACCTTGTGAATTTTGCAGTAATCCTAAGCTAGTTGATGAAAATGGTAAACTAACAGGTATTTATAAGTGGGAGTTTCAAAATTCTTCAAATAAACATTGGTATTATCTACAAGACCGCGCAATTAAATGGGAAGACGGGCGTTTAGTTAGATTAGAAATCGCTACTGATATTACTTCAATCAAAGAGGCAGAACAACAAGTACGTTTAAATGAAATGCGTTTGCGTGGCTTTTTTGAACAATCCTTGATTGGCATGACAATCATCAGTTTAGAAAAAAATATTTTACAAATTAATGATAGATTGTGTGAAATGTGGGGCTATTCGCGTGAAGAATTATTGCAGATGGATTGGACGCAAATTACTCACCCAGATGACTTAGATGTTGAAATTGTGCAATTTAATCGTTTAATTACAGGCGAAATATCTGATTATGATGTAGAAAAACGCTTTATTTGCAAAGATGGTACTGTTGTTCATACGGCGGTAGCAGTGAGTGCACTTTATAATGGTGATCAAATAACCAATGTGATTGCGCTATTACAAGATATTACCCAACGCAAACACGCCGAACAGGCATTAAAAAATAGTGAAGAGCGTTTTGCTTTGGCAATGAAGGGTGCAAATGATGGTTTATGGGATTTAGATATTCAACAAGGTACGGTATACCTTTCATCACGCTTTAAATCTATGTTAGGTTACGAAAAAGAAGATAAATTAGAATTAGAAGAGAACTACGAAGCATGGCAGCATTTACTCCATCCTGATGATCGTGAAACAGCGGTAAAAACGTTTGAACGATACTCGCAACATCAAATCCCTAATCTTGACTATACTTTTCGTATGCGTCATAAGCAAGGGCATTATATATGGATTTTATCGCGTGGTAATGCCGTGTGGGACGAAGACGGTAAGCCTATACGTGTTGTCGGTACGCATACAGATATTACGGAACATAAAATTTTTGAACAACAATTATTACACAGTCAAGCACGGTTAGATGAAGTACAACAGATTGCGCATCTTGGTAATTGGGAATGGAATATTCAAACCGGTGAATTGATTTGGTCAGATGAAATTTATCGTATTTTCGGCTTCGAGCCACAAGAATTTACAGCGACTTATGAGGCATTTTTAAATGCTATCCATCCGTGTGACAGAGAAATAGTAGAACAAGCCGTTGATAAGGCATTGAAAGGTGAACCTTACGCCATTGAACACCGCATTGCATTACCCAATGAAGAGACTCGTGTTGTACATGAGCAAGGTCAAGTCATATTCGACAGTGATAACCAACCAAAACGTATGATCGGTATTGTACAAGACATTACCGAACGCAAAAAGGCAGAAGAAGAATTACAACTTGCTAAATTTAGCTTAGAAAATTCACCAGACATCGTTGAATGGTTTGATCCTGATGCCAATTTTATTTATGTCAATCAGACTAGATGTAGATTATCGGGTTACAGTCGTGAAGAACTGCTACAAATGGCTGTACACGACATTGATCCAAATTTCCCAATTCAAGGTTGGCCTGACATCTGGCAACAAATCAAGCAACAAGGTTATCTACAATTTGAAACCATTAATCAACACAGAGATGGTACGCTTATTCCAGTCGAAGTCAGTGCCACTTATCTGAATTACAGTGGTAGAGAATTTATTTGCTCGTTTGTACGCGATATTAGCGAACGTAAACAGGCTGAAAAAGAATTAAAATTAGCAAAATTCACGATGGAAAATTCTGCCGATATGGTGGAATGGATTGATGAAAATTCCAATATTTTATATATTAATAAAGCTGGGGTTGAAGCATTAGGTTATACTCGTGAGCAATTATTAAATCTTAAAATTATTGATGTTGATCCTAATTTTCAAGCAGAATCGTGGGCTGAATTGTGGCAAGGCATTAAACAAAATGGCGGATTAGAACTTGAAACCGAGCATAGGCGTAAAGATGGTTCAATTTTTCCAATCGAAATACGTGCTACTTACCTAGAATATGATGATCAAGCATTTACTTGTGCATTTATACGTGATATTACCGAGCGCAAACGTATTGAGCGAGAAATACAAGAAATTAACAGCCGTTTTAATCTCGTCAACCAAGCTACTAATGAGGGTTTATGGGATATGAAGATTATCAATCCTCATAATCTAACCGGTGATGAAAATCCAATTTGGTATTCATCCAAAATACGTGAATTACTAGGTTATGAAGATGAAACTGATTTTCCAAATGTACTTAGTAGCTGGGCAAATAAATTACATCCAGAGGATCAAGTTCCAATTTTTGGCGCACTTATGGCGCACTTAGAAGATTATTCCGGCGAAACACCCTATAACGTTGAATTTCGATTAAAGCTGAAAGGCGGTAAGTACCGTTGGTTTGCTACAGTGGGTACAACTTTGCGTAACGAAAATGGTGTACCAGTACGAGTAGCAGGCTCATTGCGCGATATTACCGAACGCAAACAAGGTGAAGAAGCACTAAGAATGGCTATCAAAAATGCAGAGGAAGCACGTAAACAAGCAGAAATCGCAAACCAAGCAAAAAGCACTTTCTTAGCCAACATGAGCCATGAATTGCGTACTCCATTAAATGGTATTTTGGGCTATACACAAATTTTAGCGCGAGACCAAAAGATTACTTCTAAGCAGTTGGAGGGTGTTAATATTATTCAACGCAGTGGCGAGTATTTACTAACGCTTATTAACGATATTCTGGATTTGTCCAAAATTGAAGCTGATAAAGTTGAATTGTATCCAACTGATGTACATCTTGATGAATTTTTACAGGGTATTGTTGAATTATTCCAAATGCGTGCAGAGCAAAAAGGGATTTCCTTCATTTACGAGCCATTAACTAAATTGCCAGAGGGTATCCGTTGCGATGAAAAACGTTTGCGTCAGGTATTAATTAATCTGCTTGCTAATGCCGTGAAATTTACCGAATTAGGCGGAGTTTGTCTCAAAGTAGGTTATCATAATAAAAATTTGCGGTTTGAAATCGAAGATACTGGCGTAGGCATTCCAGAACACGATATTGAAAAGATTTTCTTACCATTTCACCAATCGGGCGATAAATATTCCAAAGCTGAAGGAACCGGGCTAGGTCTTTCAATCACTAAACGCATCATTGAAATGATGGATGGTAAATTACACGTTAAAAGTAAGTTAAAAAAAGGTAGTGTATTTTGGTTTGAATTAAAATTACCCGAAGTATCTAATTTAATTAAGCACAAACAAAAAGCGAAACCGGTCATCATTGGTTTTGAGGGCGAAACACGCCATATTTTAGTTGTTGATGATAAGACTGAAAACCGTTCTGTTTTATTCAATTTACTCACACCGCTAGGTTTTAAAATTATTGAAGCCGAGAATGGTCAACGAGGTTTAGATGAATTCAATCAACACAAAATAGATATTATCTTGACTGATTTGGTTATGCCGGTGATGGATGGATTTGAATTAGCGAGACGAGTACGTTTAATAGATAATACCGTACCGATTATTGCGGTTTCTGCGAGTGTATTCGACTACCATCAAAAACAAAGCATGGATGCAGGCTGTAATGAATTTATTCCCAAGCCAATACGTGCTGATGTATTGTTAGATAGTTTACAACATCATTTGCAACTCACTTGGCAGTACGACTATGGAGTAGCAGATGCGGCAGAAATAGACATGCAAGCTATCGACGACGCACAAGCAGCAGGTGAGTACATCATTACAACAGAATACGCAGAAATATTATATGATTTAGCAATGCGCGGGGATACAATGGGATTAATAGCTTATGCACAACAATTATCTGCAACTGATAGCACATTAAGTCCTTTTACTGCTAAAATTTGTCAACTTGCAGAAAATTTTGATGATGAACAAATTTGCCACCTTGTTGAACCTTACAGGGAGACTTAATACGTGAGTAGCACCACAGAATATGTTGGTACGATTTTAGTTGTGGACGATGTACCCGCTAATGTTAAAGTTTTAATGGATTTTTTAACTGCTAATGGTTTTAAAGTATTAACAGCAAAAGACGGTCAAGCCGCTATTAAACGTGCAGAATATGCTAAACCAGATTTAATTTTGCTTGATGTGATGATGCCTATAATGGACGGTTATGAAGCGTGTAAATTGCTTAAATCTCAGCAAACCACTGCTGACATCCCTATTATTTTCATGACTGCGTTGGCTGATACAACGGATAAAGTCAAAGGTTTCGCGCTTGGTGCGTCAGATTACATTACCAAACCTTTTCAACAAGAGGAGGTGTTGGCACGGGTAAATAATCACTTAAAAATCGTTACCTTACAAAAACAACTACAATCGCGCAATATGGAATTGGAAGATTTATATTTAGAGCAAAAACAAGCCCGACAGGCGGCAGAGGCAGCAAGCAAAGCTAAGGATACTTTTTTGGCTAACATGAGTCATGAATTACGCACACCATTAAATGCAATTATTGGTTATGGTGAAATCATCCACGAAGACGCATTTGAGTTAGGTTTTCGAGATATATTAGGGGATTTGGATAATATACAACTAGCAGCAAAACAATTACTTGATTTAATTAATGATGTATTGGATTTGGCTAAGATTGAAGCTGAAAAAATGGAATTGGAGATTAAACGGGTCAATATCTGTAATTTTGTCAGGCAAATTACTGTATTGATTCAACCGACCATGCAAAAAAATAATAATGAACTGTTCGTTGTTTGTCCTGATGATTTGGGTGATGTCCAAACCGATACTAAACGTTTACAACAGATTTTATTAAATTTATTGGCTAATGCAGCAAAATTTACCCACGATGGACAGGTTAATTTAATTGTTAGGCGCGAAGGCGAACAATTATTTTTTGATGTAAAAGATACGGGTATTGGAATTGAGCAGGAAAAGTTAGAGGCAATATTTCAGCCGTTCTTACAAGGTGATAATTCTCATACTCGTAAATACGGGGGTACGGGGCTTGGTTTAGCATTATGTCAGCGCATTTGTCATATTTTAGGTGGAAAAATACGGGTAAGTAGTGAATTAGGCAAGGGCAGCATATTTTCTATAGAATTGCAAACAAGCATCGAACAACAAACCTCGTAAGTATGAATCTCACGAAGTTTGTTATAAAAACATCAAGGATTATTTAAGTTCAACTTCAACTGTTTCAGTTTCTTCCTTGTTATCGACCCAAATGATGGTGACCTTATCACCAGCCTCACCACCTGTAAAATCAAAAGAAAAGTATGGGTTTTTAGAAATACCAGCCGTCCAGTCAGCTTGCATAACGACGGTATCGTTTAATTTGCAAGTCACATCTTTGACAAAATGTGCTGGAATTTTTTCACCTGTCTTCTTGTCGTTACGCCCTCCTGTTTCCATAGGGTGCTTGACCAGTACTTTTACTTGTGTAACGCCGTTTTTAAGTCTAGCTCGTACTTTAGTTTGTGCCATTTGTTAGCTCCTTAACCGCCACAGCCGCCGATAGTTACTTTTACATCTTTGCTCGCATAAAATAATTTACCGCCAGACTTAACGACGGCTGCGATGCTACCTGTTTTACCCATTTTTATACGAGTGGAAAGTATACCAGCACTGCCATTAGGAAAAGCAAATTTAGCAATGTAAGGTGCAGGATTGCTCGGTGCAATGAGGGTAATTTCCTCAATATTTTCTAAAGTGACCGCCACATCAACGGGTACTGAAGCACCATTTTCTGCGATTTCAGGTGCTTTCATTTCAACTTTATCACTGAGTTCTACTGTAACATCAGCTCCGAATCTCTCGGAAATTGCAGCTTTTAATTCATCCACTGCGGGTGCATCTTCTGCCAAAACGACATGAGGTAACAAACTCACACCTACTGCACCTGCAAGTGAAGTTTGTAAAAAGGTTCTACGTGGGATAGTCATGTATCCTGATCCTATTTGTTAATATTCACCAACACGCGGAAGAAAATCTCACGCGCTCCATGTTCGCTACGTTTTACAACAAAGTGACCGTTTGATGGCTAGACATTCTAATTTATAAGTGTCTGTCCAACTTGCGCGCTTTGATGTATACGCTTTGCGAACTCGCATCAACACTTTTTCACATTTAAAACACTTCTTGTTCTAAGCATTGCAAAAAGTTATCACGCTTGAGCGTCAACGAGCTAAGTACTGTCTTCACTCATGACGAATCAAAGAATAGCATAACGTAAGCAAGAAAAATTTAAAACATCAAAAAGAGAATGTTTTTTAATACTAAAAACTTCATCATTTTGCCATAATCAAGTTGTTTTTACTGAAATATTTGCAAAATTCATCTACATGAAATCAAAATGTTAATTAACATAAGTTTTATTAGATTTTTTTATAAAAATGATAAAAATATTTTATTGCAATCAAACAAAATCTCATAGATAACATGCTATTGTTTCTAATTCCACAGATCGGTAATTGCGGCAATACCCTGTCCACCATGCGCCCATGCAATTGGAATATGTTGTTTTTGCATCCCTCCCAAAGCATAAATTGGAAAATTAGCTTGTTCAGTCAATTGCCAAAATTTTAACCAGCCTAACGGCGGAGCTTCAAGATGACTACGAGTCGGTTTTACTGCGCTGAGTACCGCAAAATCAATATTAATCTTTTGGGCTTGTTGTAAATCTTGTAGATGATGACAAGAAGCCGCCAGCCATAAATCATAAGGCAATGGTCGTTTTGTGTACTGATGCAATCGTTTAGCATTTAAATGCACCCCATGCGCACCAACCGATAAGGCTATTTCTGGCGTTGCGTTGACGAGCAGTTGCGCCCGATAACGCTCGCATAGGTTTAATGCCTTTTCTGCACAATGACAATATTCTTTTTCTGTTAAATGTTTGGCACGTAATTGCACTAATTGTATGGATTTATCTAGGCTGCGTTCTAATTGGTAAAAAAATGTTTTGTCATGACATTGATCGGGCGTAATTAAATAGCGATCAGGTAATTTTGTCACTCGAATAATGGGGTAATTAGCTGCTGGGAATTGTTTTTGTGATAAATTGTGTTTTGCGCACCATTCAACTGTCTGTCCTTCTTTTCCGTGTGCGTATCCTGTCCAGTTTTCTATTTGCCACACATCAAGTAATACCGTTTTATCGGAATAAGCGTGTTGAATACGGATTAATGGACGAGCTTGTTGTACACTAATACCCAATTCCTCGTATAATTCACGTTGCAAAGCTTGTTCAACGGTTTCATTACTTTCTATTTTACCACCGGGAAATTCCCACAAACCACCCTGATGTGCCTGAATATCACGTAATGCAAGCAATATTTCATAACTCGCATTTGTAATAACACCTACAACAACATACATTGTATTTAACATAATTATTACATTTTTATTGAATTAAATTCAACAAGATAGCAGAACAAATTCTCCACTCCTAAATTTTTCCCTAATTTGTAAGCTGGTAATAGAACGAAACTCAGCTTGCCAAATATTGTTTAGCGATATTCACCATTTTTTTACGCGAAAAGACAAATTGCCATTTTGAACCACCTTTTTGTCGCCATAATGCTGCTGAACGTACACCCGCTAATAATAATACTCTAATTTTTTTAGCATTAACTTCATCTTCTAAAAAGCGTCGCTCACCGGTTACTTGAATACGTGGAGTAAATTGACTCATCGTGTCCAAATACAAATTTGCTAAACAATCAAGCACTTTTTCATGAGCTAAATGGTAATGTTCAGCATAACTCATAGCTTCACGGATTCGGTTGCCTATGACAGACAATACTGTTTTGTCTTTTTGCAATTTGCGCTCTAACACTACCATGTTTAACACATAACGCATTAATTCATGATCAAAATCATCTCCTTCCTCTGCGCCAAATTGTTGAATAAGTAGCTTAAATCCTTGTCTTACACCCATAATGCCGTTATACACTTCGGCTGTAGAATCAGCGTCTAATTTTAAAATACTGGAAATCGCGGTTTCAAAATGGGACTGGTTAAGCAGACCTTGTTGAGCAATTTGTTTAACTAAATAAGCAGATTGGAAAAGTCCTGCTAGCGCAATAGTGCTATGTTGTATATCTTTCATTGTGTTACATCAATCTAAAATAAGTTAATATTATGTCATAATTTTATCAAATAGCACGTAAAACCGCGTCGTTCACCAGCAACTCTCATTTTAAATTTTACATGGGAACTTGATGCTGAGAATTAAATCCATCCAACATAATGTTGTAGGACGCTGACGCACCCAATTGAGTGAAGACGCAGTGCGTCGTCACAAGGAAATTCTCGGTCACAAGGAAATTCTCGTTCTACGCACTGCGTAGAATGGTGCGCCTGTAAAGGCACTTTATCAACATGGTGAAAGTCCGTGTAGGAGT
>CAYMCP010000006.1:0-38707 GCA_964388965.1 uncultured Thiotrichaceae bacterium
CAGCTTTTTGCCCAGATGCAAGCCTATGCTGGAATTGCGTTGGAATAGTTTTTCGAAGTTTTCAGCTGGCAATGTCATCAAATTGATTGACCTTGATTAAGTAAAATTCTGGAAAAATATCACTCGGTGTCTGTTTATTTAGGAATTCTTTTTGTGATTGATTTAATTGCAATTCATCATGTTGGTGTAATCCTGTGAATCGCGTTGAGCCATAATATACATAATCTTGTCCATGCCCTAAATCAAAATATAAAATATTGACCGAAATCACTTTAACGATGTCTTTGTAATCTTGTCCTGCGTGTAAATGTTCCACAATAGTTTTGGAGGTGGAATAGATAATTCTTTGAATATAATCTAATTCTTGCTCATATTGCACTTCGATAATGATATGTTCTTGTTTACTGTTTTTGACTTTGAGGTCTACACGGTTAAATTTATCAGAGGGATGTTGTTGATTGGATTCGCTTTCTAATATCTCTAAAATAGTAATGTCTTCTCTTAGTAATTCAGATAGAAAGCCCTCTAAGATGTTAAAGTTGGCTTTACTGCGTAGTAAGCGTTTCATCGCCTAGTCGAAACTGATTAATTTTCTTGGCATGTTGAAAACTTATTTTGAGGAAAGTGAGGACTGACAGAGTGCCAGTCCAGCATGGTTTAATGTGCGTGGTCTTGTTCGTGGGATTCTTTTAGTTCTTCAGGTGAAGAAGGTTTGAACTCAGCAGGGTCTGGGAACATGTCAGAAGCTAAGCGTTGTTTTTCGACATTATATAAGTGTGTGTATGTATCGCCATCCTTTTTCCACCATTGAGCAAGTGTAGAACGTAATTTTAAATCTTTAGCAACGAAACCTTGTACATGTTTTGGTGGATTGTGTTGAATGACAACTAATACTTTATGTACGCCACCACCTTCTTGTTGTACAAGGGTGACAATCCAATCATAAATTTTCAAGTCATGTTTGAAATCCTTAATGTAGGTAATTTCATCTACTTCAGCCCCACCTTCCCAGTTTTCGAGTTTATACATGGCTTTGATGTCTTGCTTGCTCCACAAACTCATGTATTCGCCAACTGCTTCTTTTAAATCAAAGTATTGGTCTTTTTGTTCAACCAGTGGTGTTTCTACAATTTGAGGTTTTGCTTCTGTTGATTTTGTATCTTCTGCATAAACGGGCGCGTGTAATAAAGTCAGACCTAGTAAAGTGGTAGTGAATAATTTAAGCATTCAGATTTCCTTATGTGATTTGAAGACTGCCAAAATGATTTAGCAGTCTTAAAAAAATTTTAAACGAAAGTTAGGGAGTTGTCACTTTTAGCTGCAATGGTGGATAGCTAAAGTAATAATCTTTAGTGCCATCAGATTTATCCTGTTCCAAGATGACAAAAAAGTTGTAATCACCTGCCATGTCTTCAAAGTCGCCATTGTAAAGCATAATAGTGTTGTTTTGTTTAAGCTGCATTTGTGGAATAGAAGGTTCTAACGCTGCAAAACTGACATTGCCATTTTCGTCAAACAATGACCATTCAGCATAGAACGGATAAGTTTCTGGGGTTTGCATGTACCAGATACCTAAATCATCATCCCAATTTGGCGGCATAACTTGCAGTATATTATACACAGTTGCAGTGCTATTCAACAAAAAGTCTGATATTTCAATGTTCATAAAGACGCTCACAGCATTGTCTTCCGTACTAAGATTAACAATGTCGTTGGCATCAATTTGTTTTGCTTGGTTAGCAACAAAAACATCTCCATAGAAAATTATTGTATCTGTCGCTTGATTGTACGGTATTAAGTTGCCCGTTGCTAAATTACCTGTGTAACGTTGAATATCTACTTGATGTTGGGTGTAGGAAGCCACATTGATGACATCTGTACCATTGCTATTTGTCACACCATTTCTAGTGGTCACAGTCAAGCATACTTTGTAACTGCCTTGTGCGGTTAAAGTTAAATGAGTCCGTGCTTGGGTCAAATCACCTTGTAAACCTGTGGTTTGTTGTGCGATGTTAGCTGTATCGCAAGTTGGAATTTCTACACATTCTGGATAAATTTCTGCGTGCATCGAAGGTACAAAAGGTGTTGGACAATCAGGCATTGACAATAACCACCATTGATAGCTATCAATATTATCGTTTTGCATTGGCATATAGCTATTTGAACCGTCAACATAGATAGAGTAAGGTGCTTCGACGCTGTTACCGTCTAGTGTTGGTGTGATGATGCTGACATAAGGTTTAACTGTAATAATACCGTTTTGCTTAGTCAATGGTATCTGGATTCCATCTACTGATAATTGAATGGTCGCATCGCCTTCCGCAATATCTATATTGGCAAACTTGTATTTTCCAGACTCGATTTCCTCATTTGCCAAGTTTTTATTGCCTTGCTTAATATCCACTTGAATACTAGGATATTCTTCACGATTTAGTATGCTAAGTAGTAGGTCTCTATCTACCATCTGTGCCATTAAGCGCGGAATCGCTAAAGTGACAGCATTTTGTTGTTTTAAAACTAAATTTTTAGGTTTAGCTGGTTCAAGTGTAGCGTCACTGGCTTGTGGACTTACTTCATAGTAGAAAATTTCATCATACGGCGAATAAAAAGGTTTATCTTGCGTACCGATGGTGTATCTATAACGCCCTTCTGACAATTTAGTAAAGTTTCGTTCTTTCGCATTGACAAACCAAGTATAAGTTTGATTAGCAGGCGATATGGTAAAAATAAAGGTTTGACCGTCAGGTAATACAGATGCTTCAAATTCAACTTGTTGTGGACAACCCACTTCTGGCAAAGTTGCGATTAGCGCAATAGATTGAGTTGTTGTATTTGAGTAACCATTTTGCGTTGTGACGGTTAAGCCAATCTTGTAATTACCAACTGCTTTAATATCAAGAGTTGCTTTTCGCTGTGATTGGTTTTTAACTATAAAGTTACTGCTCAACACCGGGTCATCATTTGTATCTAACACACTCCATTGATAACCAACAAGCGGATCGTTTTCATCACTTGTTGTTGCGGTGCTTGCATCTACATCATAGGTAACTGCGCGGCAGGCTTGTACTGGTTGGCTGATAGTAAAGTTTGCATCAGGACAATTGATGTCTAAAGCATCTTCGTCAATGGTAATTTCTTGAGATTCATTGACGGATGATGCTGTAGTAACAATGTTGGCGGCAATTGTATAAGTACCCGCTTTAGTAAACTTGTAATTGATTGGATTTGAAGTTGTACTACTATTACCCACTTCTTCAATCACAGCAAGATTACTGGTTGACCAGTTTACAGAATTTATCTGGTTAGGTGCAGTTGCTGTAAAGGTATAAACAGGCGCATTACACACTGATAGAGTATTATTAATCGCATACTTTACTTCAGGTTGCGTGGCTTGTGAGGCTTGTTTAATCGCAATATATTTCTCTGTAGTGCTAGCTGCTATATCATTACCAGAGATTTTCAGGGTAATTTTATATGTACCCGCACCTTCAGGAAAAACATAATCAAATGAATTGTTACTAAATGTAGTTATTTTTGAGTTTGTTGTCGTATTTTGTGCTTGCCATTGATAGTTATAATTGCTGTTGAATGTGGAAGCTGTGAAGGTAACGGGCGTATTTTCTTCAAGTGTAGGCGTTAGGGTAAAATTACTATAGGATAAAGATACAAAATTGCCATTTGTTGTAGCAGTAAAATCAGAACTAACACTTGCTTGCGTCACATTCACATTTGTTTGTGCGTTAGCTTGAGTGCCTATAGAGTCAGTACCGACAACAGAAATCGTATTTGTACCAGCGTTATTAAATGTGACATTAACGCTATCGCCTGTTGCAGAGAGTACATCTTGATTGAGTGCCCATTGATAAGATACTGTACCTTGATTACCACTGGGTATAGCACGATAGGTTTTTGTGTCACCAATGTTAGCTGTGGTTACGCCACTTATCGAAGTGATGCGAAATTGTGGCGGTGGATTATCATTACATGATAGATTGCCATTTACAATTGAAAAGCTACCATCAGTTTTTACTTGAATACGTTTAGTTCTACAACCTGTTGCACCGTCAGATTTTCGAGTGACTGTTAATGTGATGTCGTACTGTGCGGACTGGTCTGATAATATATTTATAAACGTACTATATCTTGTAGGTTCTGCAAGACGGCTATTCCCGGTAGATGACCAATTCCAATCATAGTAACTTGTACTAGAAATACCATTTGCCGATGTTGTAGGATTACTACTTAATGTGTAGGCATACTTACCTATGAGTATTATGTCGAAATCAACGAAAATATCACCTGTATTCACAATAGGATTATTTGTTGATGTATCTGTCGTTGTTCCAGTAGAGGGCGTTGTGCCTGTCGTAGTTGTTCCGCCAGTAACAAAATCATCCAAACCCGCACTGTAGGCAGGTGGATGGAGAAGGAATAGTAAAAACAAAATGGGAATAAATGGTCTCATAAAGATAACTCGAAAAAACACAATTGGAGAATTCTCAGCAATATAAATACCTATAGGTAAATTATCAAGGTAAATATGTGAAATAGATTGTCTGAATCAGGATTTTCAGGATTAAAGAATGAACAAGATTACAATTTTGGGTAAAACGAGTTTTGCACTCCTGTAAATTAGACTACAATTGTTTAATTACCTCAAATGAGATAGTCAATGTGGATTTCTAATATTTCGTTTTTCATGCGGGAAATTTACCACAATTTACTTCTCAGTGCGTAACGTGACTTAGATTTTAGAGTGGAATTGGGCAGTGGTAGCGCGGCAAAAACCCGTTTCTTGCTTGAAGCATTGCTCCAGCAACAAGCCAATCCGTTGTTTGTACCGATTGATATTTCACGCGATTTTTTGTTTGCCAATGTCAAGCAATTGAGCCAAGACTATCCGGCCTTGCGCGTTCTGGGCATTGCGGCGGATTATCACGCAGGTTTGGAAGTGCTGGCGCATCAGGTTCCGCAAGCACGCTTGATTGTGTGGCTGGGCTCGGATATTGGGCATACTGATTATGCCAGCGCAGCGGCTTTATTAAAGCAAGATTTGGTGCCACTGCTAAATGCCAATGATGGTGTGTTGTTAGGCATTGATTTGAAAAAAGAGGCCGACATTTTTGCCGCCGCTTATAGTTGCGGAAAACCAACAGATAGCCCCGAACAGGCGTTTACGCTGAACTTATTGCGGCGGATTAACCGCGAATTAGACGCGGACTTTGTTTTGTCTAACTTTCAAATGCAGTGTTTTTATGACGCTGCGGCAGGCTGTATGAAAATCTATTTAGCCGCTGTGCAAGCCCACCAAGTGACCATCAAAGCCATTGATTTAGAAGTTAAATTTGCAGCAGACGAGCGTATTCATCTACATACCAGCTATAAGTACGATAATGCCGATATTCAGCGTTTGGCAGCGGCAGCGGGGCTGCACCTGAAACGCCAATGGTTTGATGCCAAACACTGGTTTAGCCTCAATCTGCTCACGCCCTTGTCAACCCGCCCCTGAGGTCATCATGCTGCCGCTGCTTCCCCCCCCTTGCCCACCTGCTCATTGCGGGACTGGCTGGCAGTGCCGCTAGTGCGCACACTATCGCCCGCCACACCACAGACACTCAAAGCCAAAGCGCAGCAAACGCTGCAACGGCTTGACCGGCAGTGTCAACAGTGGGTGCGCACCCATGTAGATAGCCGCCTGAGTACGCGCCAACGTGAACAACAGTTGAGCGAGTTTTCCGGCGAATACAGCGCCGAAGAACAAGACATCAACCGCAAATTAACGCTATCTGCGCTCAATGTGGGCATTGCCGCGCTAGGCGCGTGGGTTTATCCGCCGTTGTTGCTGGTGAATGGCATCGATTTGCTGTACCTGATGGGGCCGGTGATGTATCAGAGTTTGCGCGTCTTGTTCCAAGAAAAACGCTTACAATACAGACTGTTTGCTTTTTTAGGCGTACTTGCCAATTTTCTCGGCGGCTTTTATGTGATTGGCAGTCTGCTGATTTTTGTCATGTTTCTCGCCTTCAAAGTCTCGGTGCGCAGCGAAGCCTATGCCCGGCAAGCCTTGCTTGGCGCATTTGCGCTGCATCCACCGGTGACCGTGTGGTTATTGATAGATGGCGTGGAAGTGAAAACCGCATTTGCGCAGTTGCGCGTCGGTGATGTTGTGGTGCTCAATGCCGGACAAGTCGTGCCAGTGGATGGCGGCGTGGTGCAGGGCGCGGCACTACTCGATCAACGCTGTTTAACCGGTGAAGCGCAACCGCTGGAAAAAACCGTGGGCGATACGGTGTTGGCGACCACGCTAATTTTAGCGGGAAAACTGCATGTGCGTATTGAGCGCACCGGTGAACAAACCAGTGCCGCACAAATTGCGCACATCCTGAATAATGCCAGCCATTCCCGCCTGTCTTGCGCAACATACAGCGAACAATTAGCAGATCGGCTTACTTTGCCGGTGCTTGCCGCCAGTGGAGTCGCCCTGTTGAGCGTGGGTACAGCGGGCGCTGTGGCGATTCTCAACAGCGGCTTTGGCTCTACGCTGTTTTTCGCAGGCCCTTTGAGTATGCTCAGTTATCTTAATCTGGCTTCTCATCAAGGTATTTTGGTTAAAGATGGACGCTCGCTAGAAACATTACAGCGTGTGGATACGGTGGTGTTTGATAAAACCGGTACACTGACCCAAGAAGAACCCGAATTGGGTAAAATTTACGCGCTTGATGACTGGAGCGAAAGCGACGTACTCCGCTTAGCCGCCGTTACCGAGTATCGCCAAACCCATCCAATTGCCCGTGCCATTCACAACGCGGCACAATCTCGCGGCTTGCCATGTGACGCGCCCGATGAGGTTGATTATGCCCTGGGGCTTGGCTTACGGGTCACTTACCAAAACCGTGTCCTGTGCGTTGGTAGCCGTCGTTTTATGGTACAACAGCAGATTCCGATTCCTACGCTTATGGAAGATGCGCATACCTGGTGCGCCGAACAAGGCGGTTCGCTGGTGCTGGTGGCAGTAGATACGCGTTTAATCGGCGCGCTGGAATTACACGCCCAATTACGCCCTGAAGCACCGGCCTTGGTGGCGCAACTTCATGCGCGAGGCTTGAAATTAGCAATTTTATCCGGTGATCACGTCGCGCCTACCCGTCATCTGGCAGCGCGGTTAGGGATTGACGAATACTATGCGGAAGTGTTGCCGGAAGGTAAAGCCGCGCAAATCAAAGCATTACAACAACAAGGACGGGTAGTCTGTTTTGTCGGTGACGGCATTAATGATGCAATTACTCTGCAACAAGCGGATGTGTCAGTTTCCATGCGTGGCGCAACCACCATTGCCACCGACAGCGCGCAAGTGGTGTTAAGCAGCGGATCGCTCCAACAACTGGCGCATTTGTTTGAACTGGCTCATGCCTTCAAGCGCGACTTAAAAACGACCTTAGAATTTGCCTATATTCCCGGCAGCCTGTTGATTACGGGCGTATTTTTGTTCCATTTTGGCATGGGCGCGGCGCTTGTTTTCTATAGTGGCGGCTTAGTGGGCGCAATCCATCACGCGCTACGCCCGCTGCGGCAGTTAGCGCATAAACCACCAGCAAAGGAAGACCTGAATGAATCAGCATAGCGCGGCAAGCTCGATGTTTCGCCGTTACCATCCGAAAATCAATCCAAGCCAGCAACCCGCGCCAGAAACCTTACGCCAGCTTGAAGATCGCGGCGGACAAACTCTGGAACCTAGCGATTTAGCCCAACAAGAATGGCAAGCATTGGGTTTGTCATTGCCCGATTTAGCAGTGATTCGCGCTTATCGTCTGGCGCGGATTCGGCAACAATTGCGACGCATAGATTACGCCGGGATTGTGCTGTTTGATCCCATTAATATTCGTTACGCCACCGATACCGCCAATATGCAAGTGTGGTGTCTGCATAATGCGGTACGCTATTGTTTTATTCCCACCGAAGGGCCGGTGGTTTTATTTGAATTTTATAATTGCGATCATATCAGTCAGCATCTTGATTTAATTGACGAAATCCGCCCAATTACCATGTGGTTTTACGTTGGCGCAGGCGCACGTTTGCATGAGCAAGCTATCAAATGGGCGGCAGAAATCGCTGATTTAGTCCGCACCCACGGTGGCGGCAATACACGGCTGGCGCTGGATCGCTGTAATCCAGAAGGCGTTGCCGCGCTGCAACAGCAAGGTATAGAAATCGTCAATGGCGAGGAAATCATGGAATTAGCCCGCCTGATTAAACATGATGAAGAAATTAAAGCCATGCGCTGCTCGCTGGCGGCAACTGAAAAAGCCATCGCCATCATGCGCGAACACCTCGAACCCGGCATTTCCGAAATGCGGCTGTGGTCTTATTTACACGCGGAAAATATTGCGCGGGGCGGCGAATGGATTGAAACCCGTTTACTCACCTCTGGTCAGCGCACCAATCCCTGGTATCAAGAATGTAG
This sequence comes from uncultured Thiotrichaceae bacterium, assembly GCA_964388965.1. Classification (GTDB taxonomy): domain Bacteria; phylum Pseudomonadota; class Gammaproteobacteria; order Beggiatoales; family Beggiatoaceae; genus Albibeggiatoa. The sequence goes on from CAYMCP010000006.1 coordinate 8,462, forward strand.
CAAACGCCTGATTCAAGCTGGTGATTTAGTCGCCTTTGACACGGATTTAATTGGTCCATGGCTTATGTTCCGACATTTCCCGCACTTGGCGGTGTGGCGGTGGTAGCGACACGGCAGCGCAACGTGAAATTTACAGCATGGCTTATGAACAGGTGCAATATAACCAAAGTTTGTTAAAAGCCGGGCTATCATTCCGTGAATTGTCCGAACAAGCCAAAGTGTATAGCTGGGATACGTTCAATTCTTACATCTTGCTCTATCACAGCGTGGGGTTATGCGATGAATATCCAGCAATCTTTTTCCCGCAACACTGGGATGTGTACGGCAATAAAGGCGTTTTGCAAGAAAACATGGTGTTCTGTGTAGAAAGCTATGTCAGCCGTGTGGAAGGGGGCGAAGGTGTTAAGTTAGAAGAACAAGTGCGCATTACCCGTGATGGATTTGAACCGCTGTCTTCTTATCCTTATGAAATGGATTTATTACTCCGTGAAATCTAAATGAGAAATATATATGGCTTACAGTATTGGTTTAGTTGAATTACCCCAGCTTGGTTTACTGACCGCAAACGGTAGTAATTTGTTAGCAGAAGATTCCAGAGGTGAAGTGCTTATCAGCAAACAAGTGCTATTAGCCAGCCTGCAAGGCGAAGGATTTGATGCGCAACTCATTGATTTGAAAAATGGCGATTACCAAACCAGTTATGGCACAGCCACCTGGCGCGGCAATACCTTAGACAAAATCTATTACGGGCAACAGATTGAAACCCTTGATCCAACGGATTATGCCGCGTGGGGCATCACTAATAACTTTTCGCAACATCGTGAAATTGCCTGCGCTACGATTAAACACCTTGCCAGCAAAGGGCGACCGGTCGTGGTCGGCGGATCGGATGCGATTGCGCAACCACAGGCTTATTTAGCGGCGGGCGCGGCGGCAGTGGTACTCGACAAATCGGGCGCTGCCAATGCGCCAGTGATGGATTATGTGCTTGGCGACACGCCGCGACAAGCTTTGTCAGGCGTTATTCTCGCGCAAGGCAGCCAACCTCCACCCCGCGCTAAAAAACCCCCTCAGTCCTGAAAACTGGCACTTGCCTAGTCTGATCGTCGCGCAGCAATGTTTAGGCACGGATGACAAAAAAACCTCTATTTTTGCCCAATCTACCCGTATTGGTTCGATTTTTACCGATATTGGCTGTGATCGGCACTGTGATTTTTGTCAAACGCCCAATTATCGACTCGGTTATCGTGCTATGTCGCCTCAGACAGTAGAAGCATGGCTTAAGATTCAAAAACAAGCCGGCGCACAAGTGATTATCAACGGCGCGGATCAATTTTTAGGACGCATTGTGCAGAAAGGTGGCAGAGAGGATATTCTTGAGATTATGCACATCGTCAGAGCGCAGGGGATGCCGATTTTGTGGCCCAATGGCTTAGAACTGAAAAAAACCACGCTAGGACGCGGTATCAATCGCAAATCAGGCTTGGATTTTACGCCCGATGAAGAATTGATCAACGCTTTATGGGGATGGGATGGCAAAGTCGGTTGTTATATGGCGTATATTCCTGCCGAACGCCCAGTGTTTGGACAAGAAAATTACAGCAAATTACTTCCCTGGCAAGAACATTGTGAAATTATCAAAGCCATTGTGCGGACTCATGTGCCTTACATTCGTTATGGTGTCATCATTGGCTTTGCCGACGACAACCACGAAACCCTGTGCCGGCTTGAAGAAGCGATTGAGGCATTGTATGAAGAGTTAATCCAAATAAATCCAACATTAGGTTTCCAAGTCGCGCCTTTTTCCCTATCACCCATTCCCGGCACCGGACAAGCGGAAACCTTGCGTGAGTCAGGACTGATCCGCATTGAGGATTCGAGTATTCTTGGCAGTATTTGGACACCTGGCGTAGATACGCAGTATTTAAGCTATGGCGACATCGCCGATTGGCAACAACGCCTAACCCAAATTGGGCGCAGTCGCTATATGACAGACGGTAGAAAGCAATAAGCAGGTAAATATTCGTTTATTCCATTTTGAATTGTAAGAGATTGTTTTGTAAGACATTTTAACATGAATTCAATGTAGGCAAGCAAAAATAATCTTCTGAATTTTTAGCTTCGTATCCCAATGCGTGGCGTTTTTTCACAATTATTCGATATTTTGAATTTGCTCACGCATTTGATCGATCAACACTTTTAAATCTACTGCACAGCGCGTTGTATCAATATGATTTGATTTCGCGCCTAATGTGTTAGCTTCGCGGTGAAGCTCTTGCACCATAAAATCTAAACGCCGTCCAATTGCAACACTTTGAGTTTGGGATAAAATATTTTGAATATCAGCAATATGCACATTCGTCCGATCTAATTCCTCTGCAACATCCATCTTCTGCGCAATAATTGCGATTTCTTGCTCAAGCCGCTCATGATTTAATTCAGCCAATTCCACTAACCGTGTTTGTAATCGTTCACGCTGTGCTTGCAAAATATCAGGTAAAATTTGTTTTATCGTAACAATTTGCTCTAAAATCGTATGACAACGTTGTTTAAGCAATATTGCTAATTGCTCTCCCTCTCGTTCACGTTGCAATACTAAATCGCTTAATGCTGTATCAAAATGCGTTAAAATAATAGCTTGCAATGCTTCATTATCGATTTTTTCACTTTCCATGACACCTTGCCAACTCAATATATCCATGGCACTAGGCATTTGATTTGTATTAGTTAATGTATTGATACTATTGACTGCTTCAAGTAATTTTTTAACTACTGATAGATTTAAAGTAAAATCGGTTCTACTGGTATGATTTTCTTTAAAATATAGACTACAATCAACTTTGCCACGCTTGAGTTGCAATTGTAATTTTTCACGAATCACGACCTCAAGACTACGAAATTCTTCAGGCAAACGAACAGTTATATCTAAATAGCGATGATTAACAGAGCGCAATTCCCAACAGATAAGCCCCCATTGCTCTTGTTGCTCATTCCGTGCAAAAGCAGTCATACTACGGATCATGATTCATTCCTTTTAGCTCGACAAAACGAACTAGGATAAATTTATGTCAATTAAAGTGCAATCAATAAACTTAGATTTTGCTACAGGATGGTTAAAAAATATAAAGCATTGTCCCTCGCCAAATTACGATCAACGTCCAAATAATACGGTAATCGATTTATTGGTAATTCATAGTATTAGTTTACCACCTTGTGAATTTGGTGCGAATTATATTGATGATTTATTTTTGAATCGTTTGGATATAAAAGCACATCCTTATTTTAAAAACATTTTTAATTTGCGCGTTTCTGCTCATATTTTAATTAAACGTAATGGTGAAATCGTGCAATATGTATCATTTCGAGATAGGGCATGGCACGCTGGACAATCTTGTTTTCAAGGGCGTGAAGTATGTAATGATTTTTCGATTGGAATTGAATTAGAAGGCTGTGATGAAGTCGCTTATACCAATGCGCAATATCATGAATTAGTTAAATTAACGCGAATATTACAACAAGCTTATCCGCAAATTAAAACAAATCATATTGTAGGACACTGTCATATTGCGCCTGAACGTAAAACCGATCCGGGTAACTATTTTGATTGGGAACGATTTTTTACTCAACTGACCAAGTAGAATAAGTTCCACACGCCTGAACATTTTCCTACATTTTTTCAATCATAGTGTGGCATTTTATCGCTATCTATTTGATTTTAAACTGATGAAAATTTTAATACGATTACCCTGTTTAAATAAGCTCTACAAGTTGAATAATATACACCACATTGCGATAATGACTTTTAAAAAATATCTTCAATTACATAGCAATTACACAGACCGAAAGGAGCTAATTATTATGCAACGATTTAGCTGGCTATTAATCTTATTTCTATATTCACCCGTCACGATTGCGGACTTGCAAGGTACATGGAAAGTAACGAGTTATCAAATTATTGGTTACACGGCATTGTCTGACGCAGAAGCACAAGCTTGGATTGGTAACACAATACATTTTGTCGGTCAATCAGCTACTTTGCGTACAGCGCGTGGCGCACAATCCTGTCAATCCACCCGCTACCAATCCAGAACAGAGGACGCAGAAGGGTATTTTCTCGTTGGTTATCACGTCAAACCGCAACAACTTGGTATCACACAACCACAAGTTACCGTTACAAGTGCTAATTGTCTTCAGGACAGTTGGATGGGGGCTTATCGTGAATTTGTCGAATATTCAGAACGGCAAATGCTGACAGATTGGGAAGGGGTATTATTGTTTTTAACGAAACAGTCCGATGGTATTGGCACGTTATCGAACGTTAATCAACCTATCATGCTCACACCACAAAATTTAGGTAGTATTACACCTGAAACTGTTTACCAATATCAAACTTTAGCACAAGCATTTACGGGTTATGAGATCGTAGCAAAACGTGGTTATACGCAAGTACGTCGTCAAGGTCGCACCAAATTTGAAATTTATCCCAATTTACACACAGGAAAAGTTGCTAAAGTATTGATTTATGAAGATACAGTTATTGCGCCTGGTGGTGTTAAAATCGGTATGACCTACCCACAAATTTTTAACCAAGAAGGACAAATTGTAGATTGTGAAAAAAGTTTTTGGCGGGGTAAATCCACTTGTTATTATCCCAGTATGCGTGCTGTAGAATATGTTTTTAATACCACTCGCCCAAAATCTGGTGGTCAATTAACTGAAATTCACTGGACAGCAGATATTAACCTCGTCAGTCAATAATATGAGTTTTAGTGCGCAATTATTACCTAATAGCTGGTTATGGATTGGACATTTTATCTATGCTGTTTTAATGACTTTGGCATTGTGGCGATTGCCTTGGCATCACCTGTTTAATTCGCATGACAGTCATATCTTTTTCGCTAGTTGGGTGATTTTATGGCTGGTGTGGCGACAAGGTGGCGGCATTACCGACGGTATGGAATTTCATTTATTAATGGTCACAAGCGTGACTTTAATGTTTGGTTGGCAATATGCACTGATTACAGTTAGTATGGCGCAACTGGGTTTATCGCTTGAAGGACGAACAGAATGGGCGGCTTATTCCGTTAATGTATTATGTAATGGTGCAATTCCAATATTGATCACTTATATTCTATATCGACTGAAATATATTTTAATGCCACGTCATTTTATCATTTACATTTACATTGCCGCATTTTTTGGTGGCGCGTTGTCAATGTTAATCAGTCGGTTGACGGGTATGAGTTTATTATTACTAAGCGGCACTTATACCTTGCAAGGTTTAGGAAATGAACCATTGTTTATTATTGTGATGTTATTTCCAGAAGCATTTTTAAATGGTCTGGTGATGACCGTATTTGTTGTGTATAAACCTGAATGGGTTAGTAGTTTTAATGATGATAAATACTTGAAAGGAAAATAACTTTTATTCTTTGCCGCAAGTTTTTTTGCAATGAGTTGCAATTTATTAAAAATCGTGAATTATTCCAATCGTCTTTGCATAAGCAACCATAAAAAGAAAGGTGCGCCTAACAAAGCAGTGATGACACCTAATTTTAATTCACCGCTATCCAATACCATTAAACGCACTATAAAATCAGCACTCAGTAACAATAACGCTCCGGTTAATGCACTGACAATTAATAAACGACTTGGTTGCTGTGCAACTAGGGGGCGACATAGGTGTGGTACGATTAAACCAATAAAACCAATATTACCACTAAGTGAAACGGCTGCACCGACGCAAAGTGCCGTGCCTAATATAACTTGTAATTTTATCCACGCCATATTAAAACCTAAGCTGATTGCAACTTCTTCCCCTAAACTAAGCGCGTCTAAAGCTTTGGCTGTATTTAATAATAATATCCAACCCATTATTACTAATGGCATAATCCAATAGACATCAGTTAAACTCCGATCAGCTAAACTTCCCATTAACCAAAATAAAATTTCCATTGCTGCATAAGGATTGGGGGCAAGATTTAATGCTAATGCAGTCATTGCTGCACTAAAACTATTGATTGCGACACCTGCTAAAATTAACGTTGTCAGATCAGGATTACGCCCAGCAAGCAAATATAGACCTAATAAACTTATTATCGCACCCAATGCGCCGCCGATTGGCAATATAAATTGACCGTACTGCGTGAAACCAAAATAAAATACGCACACCGCACCCAAAGCCGCACCGCCAGAAACGCCGACAATACTAGGGTCAGCGAGCGGATTACGCAATAATCCTTGTAATACTGCGCCCGCTAAACCCAAACTCGCGCCAACGATTAATCCCAATAATAAACGTGGTAAACGGATTTCTTGCACGATAAGCCATGCCGTATCAGATTGTTGTGGTAATAATTGCAACAGTGAAATTTGTCCAAACCATAATCCCAGTAGAAAAACACAGATAATGCTAAGAATGAGGACAAACCATAATTTAAAATCTTGTAATATATTCATTCCGTTACAATTTAATTAAATCTAACAAAATATGTTATAAATTCTAGCTAATGTAAAATTTAAACTCGTAACAACGCACCCACATCCATCTACATTTGACGCGGTACGTCAACAGCTCATCCTACATTGCGTAGAACGAGAGGCTAGCATGACTAATACACTGATTTTAAAGACTTAAAATTGCGTCAAATTCAGATTGTTTCGTTTTTTCAAGTCTTACGAAAATGTAAAATACCCCAAGCTAAATAACCTTGTTTACCCGCTTTAATCCAATGATTTAAGCCTACTTTCATGCGTTCGACGTAATCTAAGCTGCATACATTAACCATTTCATCATAACGAATTTCCAGCTCGCGCAACACATAGGTGTAATGCGTAACTAATTGCTCAGTCATTTCAATAACTTTGACTGTTTCCAACCCTAAATCATTAGCCGTTTTCTGATAAAAGTCGATTGAACCTAAACTGTCCAAATGAATGCGGTCTAAAACTGGTTGCAACACACCGTCAGGACAATCATTACTTTGCATGGGATCAGTAAAAACGAAATCACCACCTGATTTTAAAACTCGTGCAACTTCCTTGATCACCGTCTCGCGCTGTCCGCTGTGCAAAATCGCATCTTGCGAAACCACCGCATTAAACGTTGCGTCAGCCGAAGGAATAGCCTCAAAACTTCCATCTGTGACTGTAATTTTATCGCTTAAACCTGCTTTTTCGGTTAATTCACGATTACGCTGATTTTGTATTTCACTAAGATTTAAACACTCGACATGACAGCCGAAGGTTTCCACCAAATAACGTGCCGTACCACCATAACCTGCACCAATATCTAACACTTTTTTATTGCTGTCCAAACTTAATTGTTCAGCAAGTTTCATTACAGTGCGGCTACTGGCTGCAAAAATGGAATTACCTTTAGGCGCATCGTATAGACCGATATGAATATCTTCACCGCCCCAAATTGCAGCGTAAAAGTTATCAGCATCATCGCTATTATAATAATTACGAGAAGTTTCAACTACTTTGGAATACTCACTCATGATTGGTTCTCCTCATCTTCATTATCATATTTTTTTTCAGCAACATGAATAAAAAAGTCTGGGTCTTCAGAACGGTGAGTTTCTTGAAAATCGGCATAAGTCGAAATTTTTTGAAAACCGACATCACGCATCAAACCTTTCACATAGTCTTTGCGCAGCGGAAACATATTAAGATAATATACTGATTTATCAGTAGTAAATTCATACTTAAATCGTGCTAAACCATTATCCACATGTTCAGGTTCTGCCTTAACATTGTTGCCACAATAATAATAAGTATGTTTAGATGTAAAACCATTATCTAACATACCGTCATAATTACGTTGGTCTAAAATTAAAATGCCATCATGTTTTAATGCAGCATAAAATTCTGCTAAGGCTTTACGACGGTCACGCTCAGCAAATAAATGCGTAAATGAATTACCTAAGCAGATGACGGCATCATATTTACCGTGTATGTCGCGGTTAAGCCATCGCCAATCTGCTTGTACGGTGCGCAAAATCATATTATGTTTGCGACCATTTTTAAATGCTTGAGCCAACATTTCTGGGCTACCGTCAGCACTTACAACCTCAAATCCTGCCTTGCGTAGACGTACCGAATGAAACCCAGTACCTGTTGCAACGTCTAAGATTTTTTTTGCACCACGTTTGCGTAGTTCTTCGATGAAAAAGTTGCCTTCGCTGTTGGCGCGCGCTTCCCAATCAATCAATTCATCCCAACGTTCGACAAAAGATCGAATATATTCAGATTTGTATTTATCTGTTTCACGGACTTCGGTAGGATTTTTACCGTAATTTTGATGTTCTGGTTGTTTTTCATTATAGACAGCCATGAATGTCCTCCATTATGACAGTAGAGTTAAAATAAGAAGAGAGTTGCTTATAAAACAGCAAGAAAGAATAAAAAAACGGATAAGTAATTATCCTGAGTAAAAAAACAACGTATACATGTAAAAAAAGAAAGATTAACATCCTATTAATAATTAAGCTTGGAATTGAGTATTGTTACTATGATAACGTAATTTAGAGTTTATTTAAAGTTTTGTAAATTAAAGATATTTTATTTTCGTACATTTAAATTGTTTTAAATCATAGGCTTAAAAATTTTATTCGCTGGGTATTTTCCATCAAATTGACCGATAAATTTAAGTTGAGCGTTACAAGAAAAATTCTTTTAAAATAGTATGTTAAAGAAATTTCGTCCCATTTTATCCCGTCTTACTGTGTGTGATTTGGGAAAGTTTCCCTTGTCGATCTTGATTTTATTACAAACTATAATATAAAATTATAATTACCATTAGTTATAACTTATATAAAAACCTTACCAAAACTGAGGAGAAACCTTTATGTCAATGATTGTACGCAGCGCAGAACGTCCTGAACCAGACAAAGTATTAGTAGATATTGCTGAATATACAAATAGTTACAAAATAAACAGTGCTGAAGCAATGCAAACAGCACGTTACTGCTTAATGGACACATTAGGTTGTGGCTTATTGGCGTTAAGTTATCCCGCTTGTACAAAAATGTTAGGCGCGGTTGTTGACGGTGCTGAAATGCCTAATGGTGTAAGAATTCCGGGCACATCTTATCGTTTAGACCCGGTGCAAGGTGCATTTAATATTGGAGTCATGATCCGTTGGTTAGATTTTAATGATACATGGTTAGCGGCTGAATGGGGGCATCCTTCGGATAATTTGGGCGGTATTTTGGCGACTGCGGATTATTTAAGTCGTAAAAATCTTGCTGAAGGTAAAGCAGCTTTGACAATGAAAACGGTATTAGAAGCAATGATTAAATCACATGAAATTCAAGGGATTTTAGCGTTAGAAAATAGTTATAATCGTGTTGGTTTAGATCATGTACTATTGGTGCGAGTGGCTTCGACTGCGGTAGTGACTGACATGTTAGGCGGCACGAAAGATGAAATTATTAACGCTGTATCAAACGCTTGGATCGATGGTTGTGCATTGCGCACTTATCGTCACGCGCCGAATACAGGCTCTCGTAAAAGTTGGGCGGCAGGCGATGCAACCAGTCGGGCAGTACGATTAGCTTTAATTGCAATGAAAGGTGAAATGGGTTATCCATCAGCATTGACTGCAAAAACATGGGGTTATTATGATGTATTGTTCAAAGGCAATGAATTTAAATTTACGCAAAATTACGGCACTTATGTGATGGAGAACGTTTTATTTAAGATTTCATTCCCGGCAGAATTTCATGCCCAAACTGCATGTGAAGCAGCCGTTATTTTACATCCGCAGGTTAAAGATCGTTTAGACGAAATTGAAAAAATTGTGATTGAAACGCAAGAGTCTGGTGTGCGCATTATTGATAAAACTGGTCCCCTAGACAATCCAGCAGATCGTGATCATTGTATTCAATACATGGTAGCCATTCCGCTTATCAAAGGTAATTTGACAGCAGCGGATTATGAAAATGCGGTTGCCAGTCATCCTATGGTTGATCAATTACGTGATAAGATGCAAGTTATTGAAAATAAAAGATTTACTAAAGACTATTTAGACCCTGAAAAGCGTTCTATTGGCAATGCTATTCAAATATTTTTCAAAGATGGTAGTAACACTGATCGTGTTGAAGTCGAGTATCCGATTGGTCATCGCCGTCGTCGCAACGAAGGTATCCCTGTGTTGCAAGCCAAATTTGAACGTAATTTAGCAACACGCTTATCCGCGAAAAAAACCGAGCAAATTTTAGCACTTTGTGCAGATCAAGCGCGTTTAGAACAAACTCCTGTCAATGAGTTTATGGATTTGTTTGCGCTTTAATCTATTTTTACGTTTCGTGTCTTGCGGAAAAGATTAAATTTTTACCAAAACGGCACGGACGTAAAAAATAATTATTTATGCAACACGTTCAACTATATTACACCTATTTCGACCAGCCACTTGCTGCTAAAAAGTTTCAATCATATTTGTATACTTTACCTACTGATTTACAAATTAAAATCCAAAAATTTATACGCTGGCAAGACCAACATGCCAGTTTATTCGCTCGATTGCTACTACAATGTGCATTACAGCCTTATCAATACAATTTGCAGCAACTGAGATATACCGAATATAAGCGACCTTTTATCAATCAAAAAATAGATTTTAATCTAGCACATTCAGGATGTTATGTGTTATGCGCTATCAGTCCGAGCGGTCGTGTAGGTATTGACATCGAGCAAATGAGATCAATTGAAATTCAACATTTTCGAGCCATTTTGAGTGAAAATCAATGGAACGCTGTTAAAGATAATAAAAACATCGCATTATTTTTTAAATTTTGGACTCAGAAAGAGAGTGTTATCAAAGCAGATGGGCGCGGAATGTATGTTGAATTGAAACAAATTGAACCGCTTAACAATCAGGTAAAACTAGAACAAAACACTTGGTTTTTACATCAAATTACCACATTTTTACCGGACTATATTTGTTATTTAGCTACGGATAAGCAGAAGATCAACGTAGACTTACAATTTAAAACATTTTGATAGTTATTGCTTTGCATCTTTGAGTTACGCACTGCTGCCGCAAGCGTGTTGTGGTAGGTTAGGGTAATCACATTAAAATAAATATTTCAAAGAAAATACAAACGTGCGTAAAGGTTGTGGTTGAGCATTAAGAGATGTTTCTAATATTTGACCACCCGCATGGTAGTTGTTAGTGTTAAATACATTGTAAATATCCATATAAGTAAATAATTTTTCGTTAAATTTATATCCAAAATGCAAATTTGCAGTGACATAACCCGGTGTATCCCGCTGTATTCCATTTTCATCAAACCTAAATAATTTAGTACGTTCAACAAGATACAATTTAGGTGTCACAAACCATTTATTTAAGTAATTTAAAGTTGCCCCTATTTTAACTTTATGTCGCGGTAAATAAGGTGCTCTAAAACTTGAATTATCAGGAAAACTAATATAACTATTCGATAAACTATAATTACCCCAAATATTTAATTTATAGGTGTTAAATTCCGTGTTATATGCCAGCCCCCAATCCAAACCGTAATAATGTGCTCTACCGATATTGCCATTTTTTTCTGTTTCCAATAGTTGCGCTCCAGACAAAAACTGTGTTGGCGTATCTTCGATGTAATTCATGATAAAATTGTCAACATCCATGCGGTAAATATTAACCGTTGAATCCCATTTATTACTTGGTTTGTACAAAATGCTGAACTCATAATCTTGTGCTTTCTCAGGCTCCATATTTTCATTAGGTACATGATAAAATGGGCTAATATAGTCACCTTTCGCGTTACGCTCCCCAGTAAATACACCAAAATGCGACAAACCTTCAGTGGGATAAGGTGTGCGTGCAGATTCACCATAAAAGAATTTAATGTTAGTTGTATCACTCCACTTGTAGACTAAGCCAAAACGCGGATTAATTGTTGAATCATAACGCGAATTGTAATCGTAACGTAAGCCTGCAATCGTTGAAATTCTTTCACTCCACTTTGAATGTGCCTGTAAATACGCTGCGTAATTATTATATTCAACTTCATTTATTTTAATTGGTAAATCAGTGTTTTCGTAATAAAAATTTTGAGCATATAATGGTTTATTTACATCAAAGCGTTGTGGTAAGTCTGTTGTTCGTGGTATGGAGCGTAACTCTTCCATCACCAAACCGCCAACAATAGTCTGTTCAGGACTATAATTATACACAAATAATTGTTCAGCACTTAATTTCTGCCCATCAGCATATTTGTACGCATTATTGTAATTACTTAAAATATTTCGGAATTTTGACTCAGGGTCTAGGTTGTAATGTGAATAATAAAGTAATGTTTCTGAAGAAAGTTTGTCGTTGAAATCAAAGAGAAATTGACTATAAATCGTATCAATTTGTGTTGTTCTGAACGCACTGCCATCATAGACTGTTTTATCTGCTCTTTCTGTGGTATTGGTGAGGGAGCGAAAATAGGAACGATTAAAACCTAAAATAAGCTGATCTTGAACGTTTACTTTCGCAAATAAACTATAACTACGCTGTGAGGCAGTATAAGTTTCACGTTCATTTTCAGGGAGATATACCTCGCCTGTAAAATTGATTAAGTCACCGATAGGGTAAGAATTTGGATAATCATCTGCTAAACTATCATTTGCACTACCTTGAAAATGTCCGCCAACGGTGACACCTAATTTATCAGTAAATTGTTTTCCCACCAGTAAACTGGTATAGCGATAATTTTCCGTACCTAATCTAGCAGAAAAGTTAAATCCATCAATACTATTTGCGTCTTCAGTGATAATATTAATGATACCAGCAAAACCATCAGCACCATAGTATAATGCAGCACCGGGTCCGTAGACAATTTCGACACGTTTGGCGTGATAAAGTGGAAAATTATCAGCAATTGGGATGGCATCGCCAGTGGGAGAATCTATGCGGATACCGTTTTGTAGTATGAGGAATTTTTCATGTCCGCGAAAATGAATGGTGTGATAGCTTTCAGAAGAATTAAAACGTTGTATGCCTACGCTAGGCAAATCTTGCAACAAGTCGATTAAATTAATGTAACGTTTTTGCTCAATTTGTTGCTTACTGATGACGATGATGTTGGCTGGAGTTTCGGTAATTTTTTCTTCACGCCGCGAGGCAGTCGTGACTGTTATAATGGGAACTTCAAATAATTCTTCTAATGATAAATTCATTAATGAACGCATCTTTGCAACATCATCATTTTCTTCTGATGCTGCAACTGAGTTCAAGCAAAGCAAAAGAATCAGTAAGCGAATATACATTGTTGTTCAGGTCTTATACTAGCCAAGTCAACCAGTATCAGCTAGTAAATTATTTGATACGTCTACCATTGTCATACTCTACCGTTTGAGCATCACCAGATGCGGAAATTAACACGCCTTTACCAATTCGTCTACCATTTTTAAACTTACCTTCGTAGCGGTCGCCGCCACTGCTGACATAAACGCCTTCACCAGTGCGTTGTCCGTTGGTAAAATGACCTTCGTAATATTCACCACCCGTCCAAGTCATTTTGCCATAGCCCCGAATTTTATTTTCAATAAAACTACCTTCATAACGGTCGCCATTTGCCCACACGTAAACACCTTTTTCATCATTGCGTTTATTCTCAATGTAAGTACCTTCGTAACGGTCGCCATCTGCCCAAGTATAAACCCCAAAACCATCACGTTCACCGTCTATAAATTCACCTTCATAGCGATCTTGGTTCGCCCAAATATACACGCCTAACCCTGTCCTACGCCCTTCAAAATATTCACCGTGATAGCTATCGCCATTATCCCACTCAACTTTGTATATCCCGCTGAATGGCAAAGTTTTTTCAGCAACTGTTTGAACCGTTTCATTTTTTTGTATAGGTTTAGCCGCGTCGGTGGTCTCAATAGGTGCTGGCGTTGCCTTTGGCGCAACTGCGCTCGTATTACGAATGATGTTACCCTCGCTACGCTGTCCTTCGATGAATTCACCTTTAAAAACATCGCCATTCGCCCAAGTATAAATTCCCTCACCGTCACGTACATTGTTTAAGTAATAACCTTCGTAGCTATCGCCATTTGTCCAAGTATATTTTCCAAAGCCGTCTAAATTTCCTTCAAAGAAATCACCTTCATAAGTGTCACCATTTTTCCAAATATATTTACCTTTCCCAGTTCGGACATTGCCCTCATATTCTCCAGTATAACGATCGCCATTCGGGAAAATAACATTTTTTATTTCTATTCCATCATCTGCGAAAAGTGGTTGCACACATAAAAGTAGGATAATAAAAGTTTTGGAAACAATGCTTCGCATGAAAAAACTCCTTCGTGTCATCAGCCTATCGAAATATATTTGCTAGCATAGACCTGATTGATGATGTTTGTCCACTAGCAATTAACAACTTGTATTAGGAATGAATAATTATTTTTAGATGTTAGATTATCGATATAACCAAACACGCATTAGAGACATTAATTTGTCAGTATCTACAGGCTTAGACAAGTAATCATTTGCACCTGCATCGATACATTTTGCTTTATCTCCTTTCATAGCCTTAGCCGTCAGCGCGATAATCGGTAACTTACGGAAACGAGTTTGATTACGAATCTGCTGCATTGCTTCATATCCATCCATTTCTGGCATCATAATATCCATTAATACAATATCAATAGAAGCATCATTATCTAAAGTTTGTAATGCTTCTTTTCCGTTCATCGCAACTAATACTTCCATTTCCTTATCTTCCAACACCGTTGCCAAAGCGAATGTATTACGCGCATCATCATCGACTACTAATACTTTTTTATTTTTTAAAATCGCCTCTTTATCGTGTACCATTTGCAACATCTGGCGTTTTTCCTCTGGCAAATGGCTTTCAATCTGATGTAAAAATAATGTCGTTTCATCCAATAAACGCTCTGGCGAACGTACTGGCTTAACTGTCAACTCACCTTCATAAGTTGCAAGTTGTTTCTCTTCGTACTCGCTCAACTCGCGTTCTGCGTATAAAATAATCGGAATCTTGCATAAACGCTCACTTTCTGCCAATTGCCCCAATAAATCTAAACCAGTAGAATGCTCAATATCAATATCCAATACAACACAATCAGTTTCGTTTTGATGTAAAATCTCAATTGCCTCATTCATTGTATTTGCCATTAATGACTCAACCGACTCACCACTCACAATATCTAAAATTCGTTTACTGTGTTGTTGCTGATCAACCACAATCATAATTGTACGAATATCTTTATCAATAAAATGTGCAATTTTGCGAAATGCCTCACCCAATTCGTCCATACTAACCGGTTTTAATAAATAACCAATCGCACCCATTCGCCGCGCATCTTTACCTTGCTCCGAACCAGATACAAAATGTACTGGAATATGGCGCGTTTTAGCATCCTCTTTCAATCGTTCCATCACAGTAAAACCATCTACATTTGGCAAACCAACATCCAAAATAATTGCGTGAGGTTTGTACTGTTTCGCTAACTCCAAACCGGTGCGACCATCTTCTGCGATAATACATTTAAAATTCTTCTCATGTGATAATTCCATCAAAACATTAGAAAAATTACGATCATCTTCGATAATTAAAATTAATTTATCGTGAGGAGCTAATTTATTTCTATCGTCTTGAATAGCAGATAACTTAGCAGTGTCTGGAATAAGTTGCGCCTCTCCCACAACAGCCATTTGTTGCTCAGTTGATGCGGTTTTGACAGATTCCACTGATTTGGAAGTAGACGGAGTCGATTGCATTATCGCGGACTGAATCGATTTTGTAGTAGAAGCATATTCCAACTTATCAGAAATGTATAAAGTAAAATTACTACCTTTTTGCTCCTCGCTGCTTAATTCAATATCACCACCTAGCAACCGCGCTAATTGGCGTGAAATGGATAACCCCAGCCCTGTACCACCAAAACGACGGCTAGTACTACCATCTGCTTGTTGGAAAGCTTCAAAAATAAGTTTTTGTTTTTCAAGCGGAATACCAATACCACTATCAATCACGCTAATAGCAAGCATATTTTTAGTTGACAATTTGTGCATACGCAAGAAATCGTTTTCTGTTGGGCGATAAATTTCGACTTCAACGCTACCATGCTCAGTAAATTTAAACGCATTAGACAATAAATTAGTAATAATTTGGCGAAAACGTTGCACATCAGTATGAATAATTTGCGGTAATTTTGGATCAATATTAATATGAAACTGTAAGCCTTTTTTCTCCGCAACATGGTGGAACTTACTTTCTAAATTAGCTCCAAACTCTGATAAATCAATTTTTTCAATATTAACTTCAATTTTGCCTGCTTCCACTTTTGATAAGTCTAAAATATCATTGATTAAATTAAGCAAATCTGCACCGGAATCATGAATAGTACGCGCATATTCCACTTGCTTATCAGTGAGGTTTGCTGCTTTATTTTCCACTAGCAATTGCGCCAAAATAAGCATACTATTCAATGGAGTACGCAATTCATGTGACATATTCGCCAAAAATTCAGATTTATATTTACTGGCAATTTCTAACTCTTTTGCTTTGGTTTCGATTTCAGCTTGTGTTTTTTGCAAAATCTCATTTTTTCTATGAATTTCTGTTTTTTGCTGCTCTAAATCTTGCGTACGTGCTTCCAATTCCTCATTGGTCTGGCGTAATTCTTCTTGTTGCGTTTGCAGTTCCTCTGACTGGCTTTGCAACTCCTCTGTTTGCATTTGCGATTGTTGTAACAATTCCTGCATTTTAGTGCGCGATTCGGCTGTATTTACCGCGATAGCGATAGCAGATATTGCTTGATTTAACCATTCTAATTCTACGTCAGTAAACTCATTAAAACTACCAATTTCAATCACACCGCGTACAACATTTTCATAAATGAAAGGTAACACAATAATATTACGTGGGTTTGCATGTCCCAAACCAGATTGAATTTGCATATAATCGTCTGGTATCTCTTGTAAAATAATAGATTGTTTTTCCAGTGCCGCCTGCCCTACCAAACTTTCGCCAAATTGATATTCATTACTAAAATTCTTACGATGTGTATAACCATAACTTGCAATTAAACGTAATGTTTTATTATTGGTATCAGTGAGCCGTTCAATCGTTAAATAAAACACACCAACTTGTGCTTTTAAGTATTCAACAAGAAAATTGATAATATTTTTAGCTAAATCATTAATATCTTGTTCGCCACTCATTTTATCATTCAGTTCAGCTTGACCGGTTTTTAACCAATCTTGAATATTATTTTTTTGTGAAACGCTGCGTAACATTTGAGTCATATTTTGTAACGCGCTACCTAATTGATCTTGTTCAGATAATAAAACAATATCTGTTTCATAATTGCCTTGCGCGATGGCATTAGCTTGTTTAATTGTGTTTTTAAAGCTTTCATTTAGTAATTGTGCAGAAAAGGTTAATTCTGAAATTTCATCACGACTATGATGCCTTAATTCAGTTTCCAATACTTTACCTTGAGAAAGTGCTTTAAGTTGTTCTTTTAGATGCAATAAAGGCGTTAAAATATTGTTAGTAAAATGGTGCGCAACCCACAATACGCAAATGATGACGATAGTAATAGAAAGCATAAAAATATATTCAAAATAATTCACTTCTTTCAAGGCAACATCGGTAGCAGTCTCCTTGATTAAAACCCAATAATGTTGTTGATCAGTTTTTAATAAATTAATGGATTTAAAAGTGAAAATAGTTTTTTCCCCGATTAATACACCTTGCTTATCTTTATCAATTGCGCTTGCAAGTTGTGGAATATATTGACTTATTTCTTTTTGGCGATTTTCTGTATGATGAGTATGATAAATAATTTTTCCAACCCGATCTAACAGCATATACTTAGATAGTAATTTTATTTTTTCTTGTTGGCGCAAAATGTCGAACAAAACGTTAGCATCAAGTGTAATGGAAATAACGCCTTGTTTTTCATGGTTTTTATTAACAATAGGTATTGAGTAACGTAATAAAAATAACTCTTGAATATGTTGATTGAGGTGACGGTTAAGGTGAATATTACCCTCTTCTAGTTCTAAGGTTTGAATAAAATAGGGATCATGTTTAACATTTTCTAATTTATTAGATGGTATAACGGTTTGAAGCTGTGTTATAGGGTTTTTTTCAATTTTAAAAAGCTCTTTTCCTTTAATATCAATAACTTGTATGGAGTTATAAATATTTTTTGATTGCATTAATGAAAAAAACGCATCACGCATATTACGCCACCAAAATTCTGTCTTGTACGATTCCCCCACATAATACCAATTGATATAACGCTGTAATGCGTAAAAATTTTCAAATAATATTAAATCATTTGGTATGTAATCTACAATTTCTCTGAATTTATTTTTTATTAATTTTGCGTCATCAGCATCTTTTTCTAAGATATTTTTTGTTAAAGCTCTGACATTGCTCGTGTAAGTGTAATAACCTAAAAAGCTAAAGGGTAAAACCGTTAATAGCAAAAACACCAAACTGAGTTTTGTTTTAAGATTAAGACGCATTATAAACTAGCCTTTATTTAATTGAATCAATTAGTTGTGTTTTTCTCACACACCAGCCTAAAATTTGTTCAACGTCACCCGGTGTCATGTTTGAATAACGTAGCGCAGTAGGTGTAAGTGTATATTTTAATCCTAGATGACCTTTAATGGTCTGTAATTCTGCTAAAATGATACCAGTCATGGAAAAAACGTCACTGGGTGTAATTTTTTCTGGTTTTAACGCGCTAAAGTCAATGCTAGCTACGTCTATAACACGCTGTATTCTTACTATTTCTAACATTAATTTTTCTGCTGTCTCATAGGCTTCATGCGGTGTTGCATCTGCTTTTTTGGGTGGTGGAATGGTCTCATCACTAATGTTGAGTGCATTTAAAATACTATCAATATCCTCAGAAATACGCATTGTTTGGGAAAACACAAATGACGGCGTGAATGCCACCCCTAGCAATAAATCAATTTCAGCCGATATATTACTGATAAAATTAAAACTATCCGTAACTTGAGTATTGGTAAATTTCTTTTCTGGAAAATCAATATTTGGGATTTCTAACGTAAATTTAATAATTCTAATTTCAGTTATAATGCGTAACAATTGCCCATACACGATAGACGGTGCTGGGTCTTTGCGTGGTTCACGCGACGGGACAGCTAAATAGGGTAGATTATGTTTTTCTCGTAATAAATTAATTTTCACCATCACTTCATAGGTTTTTTGCCACATGTGACGTGGATATAGCTCTATACGAATTTCAAACGGTTCTATTTGCTTCTCAACGTTAAAAAATTGTTTTAATAATTTGATTTCTTCATTAATAATGTAAAGTTGCTCATAAACTTCGTTAGGAGTGATTTTATCATAATTTTGACGATTACTTGCTGTTGCATAAACGTTATAACAACAAAATAATAAGATTATTAAGATATATTTTTGCATTGAACACCCGTTTTATTAAAATTTGAATGGTTAATGTCAGTAATCACTTATTTTACTTCTGTTCCAATTTAAACACTTGGATTATTTTTAGCAGTGGTGGGCTTTGCGCCGGTTTGCTGTTTAGCTACAGACCGTTTCAAGTGTGTTTTTTGAGTAATTTGTTGAGATTTTTGCATATCGTTAAATGCTCGTAATTGTGTACGTTGTACACGCACTAATTCCAATATTTCCTGATAGCTTTTTTCTTGATAATAGATGATTTTAGCAAAACCAAGCAAAACAGTCCCAAAAATGATCCCACCTATTCCGCCAGCAATGTAAATTACACGATCATCTTCAAACAGCGTGAACGCAAGCAATAACACAACGTAGGAAATGACGTAAATCAGCACCGCAAATATATTTATCATATTTTCTATTCTCATAAAATTTCCTTTTTTTCAAAAAGTTATAAATATTTACGTTCACTTGTTGCATATTTATATTGCTTTCAATAACAATGGTTCGGACACTTTTTTAAAGCATATAATAAAATCAATAACTTACGAAAGAACGCTTATATTTGTAACTTATTGAAATATTTAATAATTCACAAAAACTGTCCGAAGTATTGAATAAGGAACGCAGGTTTTAAAAGTGAGAATTACTGTCTTCCATCTGCATAATTTAACACATTAGGCTTTTTTTGCGTAAGGTAAGTTAGCAATTATTAGAGAAAAAATTTCTTACACCAACGGTCTCGATTGAAATACGTGATATTTAGACGTTCTGTGCCTTAATTAATAAAAATACTAAAATGACAGATTTTAAACAAGCTTTATGGTAGCGGCAAAAATTTACTAACTTTGTTGACGTTAATAAAATTTGCATTTTTTGCTAAAATAGTCTAAAAATGGTTTGAATTATTTAAAAGCTCAAAAAGTTTCACATAAGGCTATGAGCACACAATTACCGCTAGGTATTCATTTACAATTTAGTCAGTCATTTGCAAACTATAACGCTACTTTTAATCATACTGCTTTATTAGTGCTTAGACAGGTGATTGCAAGACAAAGTGAAAATAGTTTGTATCTATGGGGGGCATCTGGAACCGGCAAGACGCACTTGTTACAAGCAGCTTGTCAAGAAATAGCTTATTTAGATCAAACACCTGCTTACATTCCGCTTGCAGAATTTAAATCAGCGGGAACAATCGTGTTAGAGGGGTTAGATAACTTGGATTTAGTTTGCTTGGATGATTTGCAAGAAATTGTTGGTTCTAATGATTGGGAAGGTGCTTTATTTGACTTGTTTAATCGTTTAAAAGATCGTAACATCCCACTATTAATGACGGGTAATGATTCACCTAATGAATTGGGTTTGCATTTGTTAGATTTAGAATCACGCTTGTCTTGGGGAGGCGTGTTTAAGTTACAGAGTTTAGATAATAAGGAAAAAATTAAAGCATTACAACAACATGCACAACAATTAGGCTTTGAATTATCAGAAAAAGTGGCACGTTATCTACTCAAACAATTTGCCTATGATTTAGCAAGTTTAATTCATCAGTTGCGTAATTTAGATTATGCCTCTTTGGCTGCACACCGAAAAATCACTCTACCGTTTGTACGTCAGTGGTTAGCGACGATTAAATAATTTTTCTGCATTTAATGCTTCATGACTTAATCAATACCTCGCCAAACGCAGATATTAATATCTAACTCTGGAAATTCTGAAAAAGTATTTGAATGGTATCAAGAAATTTCGTTTTATATCTCAGTAAATGCCGTTGAGAATTTAAATAACGCTTCATGATGATTCCCTTTTTCCGTAAAAACCGCGTATCATACGCATTTACTCATCACATAGACATATTTTATGAGTTTTGGCTTACTACTTATTTTATGCGCATTTTTGCTTTCATGGGGATTAACTGCCTATTTGCCACGTTTTGCGCCCCAACATAATTTAATTGACGCACCAAATGACCGCTCATTGCACACCCAGCCCACGCCAACTATTGGTGGTGTAGCAATGCTTTTCTCCCTAGTTATTAGTATATTACTCGCCAGTTTATGGATGCCAACATTATTAAGCGTTCTCCCACACCAATTTTGGCTACCTTTACTGTTCATTGCGACGATTTCGTTTATAGATGATTGTTGTTCAGTACCAGCAGGATTACGCTTATTCGTGCATTTTATCGCCGCAGTCTGGCTATTATCATTAGTTGAGCAAATGCCGATCTGGATTCAATGTATTTCATTGCCGATGTTCGCAATAACGTTACCGCCTTTTTTAAAATTTCTCATTTCTGTTTTATTTATCATGTGGATGGTCAATTTATACAACTTTATGGACGGAATGGATGGTTTTGCAGGTGGTATGGCAGTGATTGGGTTTGGTACGTTGGCAATTTTAGGTGCGCTGATGGGAGCAGATGAATTCGTTTTAGTAAACAGTTTAATTGTTGCGGTATCTCTTGGATTTTTAATACTTAATTTCCCACCAGCAAAAGTATTTATGGGTGATACCGGTTCATCTAGTTTGGGTTATTTAGCTGCTTTAATGAGTCTATGGGGAGCCGCTTGGGGCTTGTTTCCTGTCTGGATTGCTGTATTAATTTTCTCACCTTTTATTGTAGATGCTTCTGTTACGCTTATACGACGCTTTTTAAATGCAGAAAAAATCTGGGAAGCACATAAAACGCATTATTATCAACGTCTAGTGCAATTAGGCTGGGGACATCGTAAAACTGTTTTATGGCAATATGGATTGATGCTAGCGTGTAGCCTTTCTGCAATTATAGCTGTGCATGTTACTTATTTCTGGCAATCAGTTATTCTTATCAGTTGGTGTGTAATTTATTTTTTATTAGCACTAAAAATCAAACAGTTAGAGAAAAAATCCAAAATTATAAACTTGTGTTAGATTGATAGCGTTTTATTGATCTAACTGATTACCTGTAAAATAACATGCACTTCTAATTAGGCGTATTTTTTCAGATTTTGAGTAGATGCGTTACGCTTGAATAATATCGCGTCCATCTTTCAAAGCCTCTGACCAAGAATTAATTAAACTCGCGCATTTACGCAAATGTTTGCCATAACTCTCGCTCCAATCTTCTAAGCCTTGCATCAAACTATCATTTGACGGATCGCCAACCATTAAGCGCACTTTTGTTAAAACCTGTTGCATCAATACAATATCTAACGCATCCCAAGTTGAACTTAAATCGAGTTGTTCTAAAAAATCAATGCAACGTTTTAATGATTCCGCCGCCCGTAATGAAAACATCGCTCCTTTGTATTTTAATAATGCATCCAATTCCTCAATTGCCATAATTTGCGGTTCTTCTAAATATAACCGTACCCGCTCCAAAATATTACGCGCCTCAAAACTCAATTCTACGATTGAAGCGCGATCTAAAACACGCGGTGATAATGATAATGTTGTGTGATCATTATTAATAGTCGCAACGAAGCGTACCGCAGGCGTAATAAATACTTTACTAGCATTACCTGCCATGCCGCGAATGCCTTTACCACCTAAATCTAAAGTGCGTAATTTCTCTTGATCATCTGGATATTGAGAACGTACCAAAATATCCGCAAACCAATATTCAGGCTGACTTAGATTAAATTCTTCAAAAATGACAAGATAAGTTCGGCGATCATTTCTACGCCAAGCGACCTCTGCTTTACATAAAAATTTAGTAAATTCAGTTGGTTCAAACTCATTACTGATAGGATTTACATAACCTAATAAATCTTCACGTCCCCGCCACGTCGAGCCGACTGAAACAATCAATTTACGTTCAGTATCATCAGTTAAATCAATGGCTAAGGTACTTTTACCTACACCGGGATTACCCGTTAAGATTAAA
This sequence comes from uncultured Thiotrichaceae bacterium, assembly GCA_964388965.1. Taxonomy (GTDB): domain Bacteria; phylum Pseudomonadota; class Gammaproteobacteria; order Beggiatoales; family Beggiatoaceae; genus Albibeggiatoa. Next base: position 31,778 of record CAYMCP010000006.1, read on the forward strand.
ATATTTTTTGTCAATGAAACCGTTGTAATTGAATCTAAAATATCTCGACCGTAAGCATTTTTGATTTTTTCTTTGATCGAATCCTTTTCAACTAGGGGAAACGTCGGCGGTAATAATTCTGGACTTTTGGGACGGGTTAAAGCAGTTAAGGTATTTTGTGCTTTCTTGACATCGAGATTTTTTAAACCATCAAAAGGACTCTGATTACTACTTGGTATTGGCGTTGAGGCGACAGTACGAGTTTGTGATTTTGAAATGATTTTATTTTGAATAGCTTGGGCGGTATCGCGTGAAATTTCAAACCATTCTGGTAAATGCGAGTGAAAATAAGCAAATCGTTCTGCATCTTCTTCTGAATACCAATTAGGGTTTGGACTGCTTGCCTGTTCTGCTGCTTTTTCAAACATATTTTCAACTGCTACCCGATTCACTTCTTTCAGATAAACGCCACCAATAATACTTTTATAGTAAACCGTTAATACATAGGGCTGTTGAAAACGCACCCAACCATCCAGATAAGGCTCAATTTTCCATAACGTTTTAAATTCATTAATTTTTTGTGGATAAACTTTTTTGACTCGGTAAGCACCAAATACATAATCTTTTGGTCTTGTTGCAATTTCATTAATTCCTCTTGGCTCTTGGAAGCGTTTACCCCAAAATAGCAAAATTTGATCGTTTAGTGCCTCTGGATAAGGCTCTAATAGCCAACCAATACCTAAATCATCTATCAAACAGTAAGGATTTCCTTCTTCAAAAACATGGATGTGATAACATCTTGGGTCACCTTGTTGACAATAATCAGCGCGAAATTGTTGTTTAGCCGAACAATTCCATGTTTCGGCATTCAGACAAATACTGCCATCCCAACCTCTCCGATGTGAATTAATTGTACAACCTAATGCGTTTCCAACCGTTATATAACTCATAAATGACTATTTCCTTTAGTTTTTATGTTAAAATTTAATCTAAGATAAATACGAAATCAGATTAGCCTGTTAAAATGCCTACTAGACGCTCTGTTATGCTTATTGCTATATTGCGTTCCGTTGCATTGTAAGTACAAAAATGCAACCATTTACAAAGCCTAACAGCTTACCAGAAAAGACAGTGTTAGGGAAAAGTCTTTATAAATTTACATTGGTTTGGCAATATAATATCCAAAAAAGCCGCCAACAACTTTTTTATAGGAGGAATTATGGCTGAATTATTTTCAGTAGATTGGATGAAAAGCTATCAGAATGAGTGGAATAGTGAACCAGAATTGTCTGGTGCATTAGCTGAAATCAATTTTTCATCTACTATCGGTTATGGTTTTATCGGAGATGCTGATCCAACTGGTGTGTTGGTCATCGAAAACGGTAAAGCGATTGATGCAGGTGAATATAATGGTCAACCTCTAAATTGGGATTTGCGTGCAACAAAAAGTAGTTGGGATACGTGGATTGAAAAAGGTCTCGGTATGGCAGGTCTTGGTATGGCGTATGTTGGTGGAAAATTAAAATTCCAAAAAGGCGACTACAAAGCAATGATCAAAGACCCCCGTATGGCAGGTCCTTTCGTGAAAAGTTTTTCAGTCATGGGTAAAGTTTCTGTTTAATACTTTTGATTTTTTAGATGTGGTCATCATGACACTTTCGATTGCCGTAAACTGAATCTTTGGAATCCGTTAGAAAGTAAAATTCTGCATAAAAATTTTGGTTTACTAGGTCGAAATATTGTCCACATCTAAATTTTAATTAACAAAGCTTATAGCTAAAAAAAAAATTCAATTATTAACTAGTGGACAATTCTTTGTAATTCCTTTTGAATACACTCCGAACTCACTCTTAAACTAATGGACCTAAACAATGCTGAAATATTTACTGCAAACGATTTTATTATCTATTCTAATTATAACGTATTCAGTAAAGGCAACCGAAAGCTATGAAATCGAAGAATTATCTATCGGTACGACGGTGACTTTAGGTGGTACTGTTATCCCATACAAGGAAGTGACTTTATCGGCACAAATACCAGGGCGGGTAGAGAAAATAGCAGGTGAGGAGGGAGATAAGTTTGCAGAAAACGCTGTATTAGTCAAAATTAACGATGCTGTATTGCGTGCTAAGCGTCGTGCCGCAGAAGCTGCATTCTATCAAGCTGACGCGTCGTTGCGAAATGCTAATATTCAATATTCAAGAGAATTATGGTCGCCTGATTCGCCACAAAAATCTGCACCCGGTGGTATGGGCTTGCCGTTCATGTTCGATCAATTTTTTACTCAGCCTATGTCAGACATTATCGGTCGTAGTGATACAGGTTTAGATCGTCAAGCTGATTTACATAGTTTTGGCTCGCAAATCGAGCAAGCGCGTAGTGCTTTAATGCAGGCACGTTCGCAAATTGAACAAATTGATGCCTCGTTACGTGATGCCCTAAGTAAAGCACCTTTTAATGGAGTAATTATTCGCAAATTGATCGAAGAGGGTGATACCGTACAACCGGGAATGCCTTTAATTGAATTTGCTGATACTGAATTTTTACAAATTAAAGTTGATGTACCTGCGCGTTTGGTTGCAGGTTTGCAAAAAGGTGCGACTGTACCCGCTAAATTAGATGTATCAGATACACCCGTGTTAGCGCGTGTAGCACAAATTTTCCCGACTGCTGACCCAACGCTACATACCGTGACGGTGAAATTTGATTTGCCAATTGGTACGCAAACAGGTCCTGGTCAATATGCTGAGGTTGAAATCCAAGATATAACTGTGCCCGCGCAAAATACGCCTGTTATTCCGCGCGAGGCTATTGTTTGGCGTGGAAGTCTGCCCGGTGTCTACGTGTTAGTGGAAAGCGACGGGGAAATAAAACGCCAATTGCGTTTAGTACGGCTTGGGCGTGATATTGATCAAACGCTTGTTAGTGTTTTAAGTGGAGTATCCATTGGTGATAAAGTAGAATTAAATCCTAAACCTGTTGCCAGTTCTGGCTGGTCTCCTAAGTCTTCTCATAAAAAATAACCACTAATCGAGAATAAATCTGTTATGGCCGACCAAAATAATCAGCAATCGTTAGGCGTTGCAGGACAAATGGCACAGAGTTTTATTCACTCGCCATTGTCTCCACTGCTTTTTATCGCTATGTTCTTCATGGGTTTGATGGGCTTAATGTTGACTCCACGTCAAGAAGACCCGCAAATTTCAGTGCCGATGGTGGATGTTTTTGTCCAATATCCCGGTGCCTCCTCGCAACAAGTCAGCAGTCTTGCAATTGATCCTTTACAACGGATTATGAGTGAGATGCCCGGCGTTGAGCATGTATATTCTGCATCGGAGCACAGTCAGGGTATGGTGACGGTGCAATTTTACGTGGGTGAGGAATTGGAAAAATCTGTATTCAAAGTCCACGATAAATTGCAGTCTAATTTGGATAAGATACCGCCCGGTGTGCAAATGCCGCTGGTTAAACCTAAAGGTGTGGATGATGTCCCGATTGTCACTTTAACGTTATGGTCTGAGGACGTAGACGATGGTGCATTGAGGACTTTAGCGTTAGACGTGATGCACGGTTTAAATCAGATTGAGGCTGTAGGACAAAGTTTTATTGTTGGTGGGCGTGAGGAACAGGTGCGCATTGAAGTGATGCCAGAGCGTTTGTCTGGATATAACTTGAGTATTGGTCAAATTGCGCAAACGATTCAAACTGCAAATAGTGAGCAACGTGCTGGTTATATTGAAGCAGGAGATGGACATTTTACTGTTTATACGGGGTCGTTTCTGCGTACTGCATACGATGTCGAACAATTGGTTGTTGGCACATATCAAAATCGGGCAGTACATGTGCGTGATGTAGCGAAGGTCATTAAAGGACCAAGCGAAACGACTCAAATTGTTAATTATTTTTCTGGTCCCGCTTATGGCTATGAGCAAGCCGTTATACATGGTAATTTTTTACAAGAATTGTGGGGAACAGTAACCCATAAACACGCTTATGATAAAGAGGCAGTACCATTAAAAGAAATTCATGGCGCACCGGCTGTGACAATTGCCGTGTCGAAAAAAATTAGTACCAACGGGGTAACAGTCGCTAATGAAGTGTTAGAGCGAATTGAAAAATTAAAAGGTGTCGTTATCCCAGATAACGTTGAGGTAGAGGTGACGCGAAATTACGGCAAGACGGCGAAAGATAAAGTTGATAGTCTGATTTTAAAACTTTTTATTGCAACAGGTGCTGTGACACTCTTAGTTTTATATTTTTTCCGCCACATAGGTTATCAACCTGCATTTGTAGTAACAGTCGTTATTCCCGTCGTTATTTTGATTACTGTATTTTCAGCATGGATTTTGGGTTTTACTATTGACCGCGTCAGCTTATTTGCGCTGATTTTCTCGATTGGTATTCTAGTAGATGATGCAATTGTGGTGGTAGAAAATATCTATAGGCGTTGGCTAATCAACGAAAATACCGATACTGAAACCGCAGTAGATGCTGTGCGTGAAGTGGGTAATCCAACCATTTTAGCAACTTTTACCGTTGTTGCTGCTCTGTTACCAATGGGTTTTGTCTCTGGCATGATGGGACCTTACATGGCACCTATTCCGGTGTTAGGTTCTGTAGCAATGATATTTTCCCTAGTTGCAGCATTCGTTTTTGTGCCCTGGATTACAATGCGGGTCAAACCGTCCATGTCTACTTTGATGGAAGCAGAAAAAGTAGAACATAAAGAAAATGAGCAATGGGAACGTTTTTACCGCAAAATCATTCCAACCTTAGCCAACAAGCCTTTGTTTGGTTTTGGCTTTCTAATAGCGTTGGTTTTCTCTTTCTTTTTAGCGATCAGTATGTTTTATACCACTGATGTTGAAGTGAAAATGTTGCCATTGGATAACAAGCCAGAATATAACGTATACGTGGACATGCCAGAAGGTACAGCACTACCCGTTACCGCTAATTTAGTGTATCAAATGGCAGAAAAATTACGTGAAATTCCCGAAGTGACTGCAGTACAAACTTATGTTGGTACGTCGCAACCTTATGATTTTAATGGTATGGTACGACATTATTACTTGCGTGGTAAGCCCTGGCATGGTGACATTCAAATTCAATTAGTTGACAAAGGTTTCAGAAAACGTAGCAGTCACGAATTAGCGACTGAAGCACGGCAAATACTACAAACATTGGTCAAAGAGCAAAATAGTCAGGCTAAATTTACTGTCGTTGAGATGCCGCCAGGTCCACCCGTATTACAAGCGGTCGTTGCAGAGGTTTATGGTCCGGATGATGCGACACGTCGTGACGTAGCAAAACAATTAACAAATTTCTTTGAACAGTCTGAAATTATTGATGACGTTGATAATTATATGGCTGAACCGTATTCAATTTGGAAATTTGAAGTAAGTACTGAAAAAGCAGTGCGCAAAGGTATTAGTGTTGATACGATTAATCAAAATTTGATGATGGCATTAGGGGGATTTAAATTAGGTGATATTAAACAAGGTGTTGGTTTAGAGCCGACCTATATTGTGATTCAAGTACCATTACATGTGCGTGCTCGGTTAAGTCATCTGTATGATCTACCGATTCCAAATCAGCAAGGTCAGACAGTCGCTTTAGCGGAATTAGGACGTTTCGTTACTGCACAGCAAGACCCTATTATTTATCAGAAAGATTTGCGACCGGTCGAGTATGTGGTAGGCGATTCGGTAGGCGAATTTTTAGGTGATAATAAATATCGTTTAGGTGCGCCGATTTATGGCATGTTAGAAGTCGAGACGATGTTAAAAGATTATAAAACCCCTGATGGTGTAGACTTATCTACCAATGACTGTTGGTATACGTTGGGTATTATTCCGTTATGTCAACGTTACTTAGGTACACCAACAACAACCGCATCCGGTTTTGAATGGGCTGGCGAATGGACAGTAACTTACGAAACTTTCCGCGACATGGGAATTGCGTTTGCTGTTGCATTGGTGTTGATTTACATACTAGTTGTATGGTTGTTTGGCAATTTCACCGTACCACTCGTGATTATGGCACCGATTCCATTAACCCTACTAGGTATCGTGCCCGGTCACATGTTATTAGGCGCGTCTTTTACTGCAACATCTATGATTGGTTGGATTGCCTTAGCTGGTATTATCGTGCGTAACTCTATTTTATTAGTGGATTATTCCATTTCGGAATTGCGTCAAGGTACACCATTAGAGGATGCAGTTATTTTGGCTTGTAAAACCCGTACTCGTCCCATCATGATCACTGCTTGGGCACTTGTTGGTGGCGGGATGGTGATTTTATATGATCCCATTTTTCAAGGCATGGCGATTTCATTATTATTTGGTGTGATGGTTTCGACCGTATTAACGTTGATTGTCATTCCCTTGGGTTGTATTAGCGTAGGTGAAAAAGTATTGTTATCAGGCAGTACCGGCGGACCACCTGACACAGTGGTAGAATCACATAACGAGTCCAACAATCGATCTGAAAAAATACAATCAACTGACAATTCAAGCTCAATTTTTAGCACGATTGGTAATGTGTTGAGTATGATGTTTTACATAGTACGCGGTTTATTGATGTTATTGTGGATGGGTATTGTTGCTTTATGGAATAAATTTTTTGGTAAAGAGGAATATCGTCAGGAAGAGGAAACTGTCGCACAAGCTGTATCAAAGACACCGACGGATGAAGGTGTAAAAAAAAAATCGATAACACCTAGCGTCGTTGGAGTGATTTCTGATCGGACAAGTGAGCCACCGCCGGCTCCGCCTAAGATGATAGCGGAAACACCCAAAACTGAGGAAATCGATAAGCCGGTTGCGGAAACACCCAAAACTGAGGAAATCGCCAAACCAGTTGCGGAAACACCCAAAACTGAGGAAATCGCCAAACCGGTTGCGGAAACACCCAAAACTGAGGAAATCGCCAAACCGGTTGCGGAAACACCCA
>CAYMCP010000006.1:38807-62089 GCA_964388965.1 uncultured Thiotrichaceae bacterium
GTTGCGGAAACACCCAAAACTGAGGAAATCGCCAAACCGGTTGCGGAAACACCCAAAACTGAGGAAATCGCCAAGCCGGTTGCGGAAACACCCAAAACTGAGGAAATCGATAAGCCGGTTGCGGAAACACCCAAAACTGAGGAAATCGCCAAACCAGTTGCGGAAACACCCAAAACTGAGGAAATCGCCAAACCAGTTGCGGAAACACCAGAAAAAGTAGAAAAATCTGAATCTGAAGAAAACACAGAGGATGCTGCTAAGAAACCAACTGCGAGAGCGAGAAAAACAACACTCAGAAAATCAGCCACGACACACAAGACTGCGGCGAAAAAAACCACCTCTGGGCGGCGAGGTATTCGTCTAAAATCTAACTTGAAAAAAGATGACGATAAAGATAAATCATAATACTTAAAATTACAGGCTGATAGTTTTCACAATTATCAGTCTCATTTTGGAAATTTTCCCGTGTGGCAATACCAACGCGCAAAGCAAATTTTAAAACAATCAGGTGTCATCGCTTATCCCACAGAAGCAGTCTATGGGTTAGGCTGTGATCCTGATTGCGAACTCGCAGTACACAAAATTCTCACTTTAAAACAACGTCACTGGTCAAAAGGCTTAATTTTAATCGCCGCTGATTTTGCTCAATTAAAACCCTACATTCTGCCATTACATTCCACATTAGAGCAAAACATTTTAGATACTTGGCAACAAAAACAAGTAATTACATGGCTACTTCCTGCGCACCCCAAAACTCCAAAATGGTTGACAGGAACATCTGATAAAATTGCAGTACGTGTTACACATCACCCGATTGCTGCTAAATTGTGTCATATTTACGGCAAACCACTTGTTTCAACCAGTGCTAACCTGAATGGAAAAACGCCTGCTAAAACAGCGTTTAAAGTCAGAAAAATGTTTAAACAGCAACTAGATTACATTGTGACGGGAGAAGTCGGTCAACGACAAAAACCAAGCGAAATCCGTGACGCTCTAACTCAACAAATATTACGATAACGCCGAATCGTTCAACAAGTCCTGACGCTGCGTAGAACAAGGAAAAAATTAAATCCCTGCGGCTTTTTCAGCTAACGGCAACGTCACAATAAATTGACAGCCAACTTTTAGATTATTATTAACCTCAATTTGTCCCTGATAACGCTCCACAATGCTACGACAAATCGTCAAACCTAATCCCGTCCCTTTTACGCCGTCTGCGCGATGACTGAAAAATGGATCGAAAATTTTATCTAATTCATTTGTGCGCACCCCAACCCCCGTATCTTGAATCGAAAAAGTCAACATACCTTGTTCTTGTTCATGTAAATGTACAATCATCTCTCCCCCATGCGGCATAGCGTGAAACGCATTTTGAAATAAATTTAATACTAACATTCGCGCATCGCTTTCAGCCGCTAAAATGCGATAATCTTTCTGCGCTGGATTTTCAACCGACATGGAAATATGTTGCTGCTGACCTTCATAATTTAATAGTGACAAGGTATCATCAATGACCGTATTTAACGAAATTAATTGCGCTTGCTCAGTGCTAGTAGCAGATAATTTGAGTAAACGTTGTGTCACATCAATGCACTTATCAATTTGTTTATCCACCACACGTAAATAATTTGACATGCGCTCACAATCAGGCGTACCGCTATCAATCTCTCGTAATGATGCCTGCAAAGCTAAACGGATTGAGGACAATGGATTATAAATTTCATGCGCTACGCCCGCTGCCAATTGCCCAACAGATGATAATTTTTGCTCGTGGGAAAATTCAAGCGTTTTAGTTAAATCACGAATCGACTCCACAATAAACAACATTTTTTGTCCATTAAATTCTACCTGCATCGGCGCAGCACACACTTCAACCGGTAATTTTTCAGTATCATTACATAAAAATTCAGTAACAATTTTCAAAGGTTCAGGATGTTTATTGATTTCATGATGAGGACATAAAACCAAAGTTGCAGGACAAGGTTGTTGACGGTGGTGGCTAGATTGATAACAGCTAGCATGAATACTAGAACCATTCTTTAAACCCAACTGCTCATGATAAGCCTTATTAGCTTGAATAATCTGAAAATCTTGATTAATCACTCGAACACCATCCGGAATTGCGTCAATTAGGGACTGTAAAAACTGGCGCTGCTCTTTCGTTTCACGCAAACTACGTTGTAAATTTTCCGCCATTATATTCATCGAATGGGCTAATTTTCCCAACTCATCATTGCTATTATTTTCAATGCGTGTAGATAAATCTCCTGCTGCAATAGCACTCATCGCCTCCGCTAATTTTTGTATCGGCATTAAAATAAAATAGTGCATAAACCACGCGACTACCAAAATAGATAACAATACTACTAATAAACCTGCAACAATTAATGCCCAAATTCCTTGCCATGCTTTTTGTTTAATTGCGCCACCATCATAATCTACAAATAAAACACCATTAATAGGGTTGTCGTGGATCAGACCGTGACACTTAATACACTGTGGTTTATTATGTACCGGATTAATACTGCGTAATACTTCTTCACCTTTTTCATTAACGATAAATTGAGTAATAGATTGAAATATATTATTAAATTTAAAACCATTATTAGGCAATTCGCGTAAATGTTTTCCCAATAAATCAGGATTAGATGAAAAACGGATTTCTTGCATTGGATTAATAATAAAAGCATTTTTAATGTCTTCTTGTTTTCCTAAACGATTAATAATATCGCGCAATCCTTCTAAATCCTGTTTTAACATCGCATTTTCTAAAGAAGCTTGTAATAAGCGATTAATACTTGTTGAAGCAGTACTACGCTCTTGTTCTAATTGGTGATGATAAAGCTGCTTAAATAAGATTAAAAAAATAAAAGAAACTGTTACCAAGCAACCTACAATTGTAACGATGAGTTTACGTTTTAAACTTACGTTAAACCATCGCGTTATTTTACTTATCATTACATTTGTCCTGTTACATTTCTGCTAATGACAACTGACAAAGTATCTCAGTCTTAACTAACAAGGTGTAAAAAAGGTTTATTCAACCTAATTAACCTAAGTTTATGAAGAAATTTTTACGATCACTTTATAAAGGTGAGTAATTTAGTCGATCATATATTTTTCGTAGATAAACTGCAATTTTGCTATGAAGGGCAGTCAATCCTAACACGCAAAAGATAAATTGATTTGGCTAAATTGAGAAACGCAATAACTATGTTAAAATCCGAACCCTTGCTAATTATCTTGTAACACAGCTCTATGCCCAATAAACTACTCAAATCTACCGCAATTGTTGGCGGTGTTACCCTCATTTCGCGCATTTTTGGATTTATTCGCGATGTGGTTATTGCGCATACGTTTGGAGCTGGCGTTGCGACTGACGCATTTTTAGTCGCATTTAAAATCCCTAACTTTATGCGTCGCTTATTTGCAGAAGGTGCGTTTTCTCAAGCATTTACCCCCGTGCTTAGCGAATATAAAACCCAGCGCGATAAACAGCAAGTACAAGATTTAGTCAATCATGTTGCAGGAAGTTTAGGCGGTTTATTAGCAATTATCACAATTATTGGTATTTTAAGCTCCCCAATTTTAATTATTATTTTTGCGCCCGGTTTTCTGCATCAACCTGACAAATATCAATTAACGGCAGACATGCTTAAACTGACTTTCCCATATTTATTTTTTATAGCCCTAACCGCGTTCGCAGGTAGTGTATTAAACACGTATGGAAAATTTGCGATACCTGCATTTACACCCGTTTTATTAAATATTTGTATGATTGGAGCGGCTTTGTTTTTAGCACCCTATTTTGAACAACCCATCATGGCTTTAGCATTAGGCGTATTTATTGCCGGTATCGTACAGCTTTGTTTTCAAATACCTTTTTTATATCATCTAGGACTTATCCCACATCCAAAATTTAACTTAAAACATGAAGGTGTAATACGAATTCACCGTTTAATGTTACCTGCTTTATTTGGCGTATCCGTATCACAAATTAACTTATTATTCGATACATTATTGGCTTCGTTTTTAATTACAGGTAGTGTATCATGGCTTTACTACTCAGATCGTTTAATGGAGTTTCCAGTTGGTGTTTTTGGTTTAGCCTTAGCAACCGTAATTTTGCCAAATTTATCTAAATTAATAGCTAAACAAGATATTCAAGCATTTGAAGCAACAATAGATTGGGCATTGCGCTGGGTATTTTTAATTGCCATACCCTGCACGTTTGGCTTAGTGACTTTGGCGGTACCGACTTTGATTACATTATTTTATGGTGGTGAATTTACCACTCACGATATTAAACAGGCTTCACATAGTTTAATCGCCTATGCTATTGGTTTAACAGGCTTTGTATTAATTAAAGTGTTAGCCTCTGGGTTTTATTCACGTCAGGATACGAAAACACCAGTAAAAGTAGCTGTCATAGCGATGCTATCGAATATGTTATTAAATTTGATTTTTATTTATCCACTAAAACATGTTGGTTTAGCCTTAGCCACCTCAATTGCCGCATTAATTAATGCAATTTTACTATATTATTATTTACGTCAACAAAATGTATTCACGCCATTAGCAGGCTGGTATCATTTTTTATTAAGAATTGGAGCAGCGACTGCATTGATGGCAATCATTTTGGCATGGGGCAGAGGCTCATTAGAGCAATGGCTTACCATGTCGTCGTTTGAGCGTGTCATAAACTTATTTGTGTGGATAAGTATAGGTGCGATCAGTTATTTTGCTAGTTTATTTGTATTTGGGATGCGTTTGCATCATATTCATAATCCACTTGTTAAATAAAGAGGTCATTATGCTACGTTTATTTTTATGTCAATTTATTATTTTTTTGCTAATTTTTTCGCCATTAAGCCATGCAGATCAGCAAATAGGCTTGTTATGGAAAATAGAAAAATCCGGTTACGATCCTAGTTTTTTACTGGGCACAATTCACTCCGAAGACCCACGTATTTTAAACTTACCCAAACCCATTCAAAAACGTTATGATGATGCGAAAAGCGTTACGATTGAAGTAGCGATCAATTTATCGACTTTGTTTAAAAGTATTTTTGCTATGTATTTACCAGCAGGACAAACGTTAGATAAAATGATTAAACCTCAAAAATATCAACAACTTGTTGCAGAATTACAAGATTATGGTGTGCCTGAAATTGCAGTAAAAACAATTAAACCTTCCGCGTTAATGATGGTATTGAGTACGCCTAAATCAAAAGATGGGCAAGTTTTAGATATGATGTTGTATTTTAACGCAAAAGCACAAGGTAAACCTGTTTACGGGCTTGAGACCATCGAGGAACAAATTGCAATTTTTGACACTCTACCTTTAGATGAGCAAATTATTCTGTTAGAAGAAAGTTTAGAACAACTCGGAAATATGCCAAATATATTGGAAACGATGCACCAATTGTATTTAGCGCGCAATTTAACTGAAATTATGCAATTCAGTGAAAATTATATGAGTAGCAAAGAAAATCAACCTATTGTGGATAAATTTATGGCATATATTGTCGATCAGCGCAACATGAAGATGTTGGAACGGATGAAACCGCGTTTACGTGAGGGTCATGCTTTTATTGCAGTGGGTGCATTGCATTTGCCCGGAGAGCGCGGTCTATTGAAATTGCTAGAGCAAGAAGGATTTAACGTTAAATCAATCTACTAGTTTATTAATCATACAAAAGTTAATTTAATGCGTAAAATGAGTTAAAAATTCAACTGTAATATTTCTAACAATTTTTGCGCATATTTTCCCGAAACTTTAAATAAAATGATTCGTTGTTCAGGTAAGCAACGCACGATACCTTGATAGCCATTTTCATTAAAACCGACTAACGCTAAATTTTCGTAATCAATTTCAAAATTACGGGCAAACCCTGAATTACGCAAAGCCGTTTCGCCACGCTCTAAACACGCCCCCCGACTCAGTAAACTATCTTGCCAAGTTTTAGCTGTATCACCAGAATAATTAGTGTTCGATTTCGCCATAGGGGCGACGATTTGAATATCGCTGGACGGCGCGGGTGCAATGCTAGACTCACTGATAGGCGTAAAATGTTTTTGAATCGTAAGGCGTAAATTTTGTGCTTTCGATTTAATTGTTGCAGTGGTGTTAGCGACGACGACGACTACAAAAACATTTTGACTCTCAATACATCTTACTACTGCTTTGTATTTATAATCATTACCTTCATTAAATGCAGCAAATAAGTTATCACCCGCTGGCATGAATTTTTTAAAACCATCCTCTTGTAATACCGCCTTACTTGCAGAAAGACAAGCTTGATTTGTGAATGATAAATTTTTCCCAATACTAACAGATAGATAAGGTGGAGCTGCGTAGCTCGATAGGGAATACAAGCACAGTGTGAATCCAAATAAATAATAAAAATACTTCATGTTGGTTTCCTCGCTATCACGTCACATATTAGTCATCTTGACTTAGTGGTGACATACAAAAAGGTGGTTTTTCATTCAACATTATGTTGAACAGCTTATAGTGAGTCAAAAACGTCAATTTTTTAGCATATATTGGGCGACTAAGCTAAATTAGTACCAATTGCCATATTTAAGACATATTTCAACCTTATTTTTGTCCAAAACAGGCGTGAAAAATTAATTTTGCATTCCTTTAATTAAAAAAAGTATGAAAAATTAACTTACCACTCCTTTAATGATCAATAAGCAATCACAGGCGCAAGCCAACGTTCAGCCTCTTCAATACTCATATTTTTGCGCCGCGCATAGCTTTCCACTTGATCTTTTTCTATTTTTCCAATACCAAAATATTGCGCTTTTGGGTGGGAAAAATACCAACCCGACACCGAAGCCGTTGGTAACATTGCAAAACTTTCCGTCAGTATCATACCAATTTTTTGCTCTACTTCTAACAATTCCCACAACAAAGCTTTTTCGGTATGGTCTGGGCAAGCGGGATAACCCGCAGCAGGACGAATACCTTGATATTTTTCAGCAATTAATTCATCATTAGTCAACTGCTCGTCCGCAGCATAACCCCAAAATTCGGTACGCACTCGTTGATGCAAACGCTCTGCGAATGCCTCTGCCAAACGGTCAGCCAAGGCTTTGAGCAAAATACTATTATAATCATCATGTTCTGCTTCAAAAACAGCTAATTTTTGTTCGATATTTCCACCAGCAGTACAAGCAAAAACACCTAAATAATCAGCCATTTCACCTTTTGGCGCAATAAAATCAGTTAAACACATATTTGGTCTATCCGTTTTTGCCAATTGTTGACGTAAATGATGCAAAGTCATTTTAACTTCAGTGCGCTGCTCATTATCGTACAATTCGATGTCATCATCATTAACGCTATTTGCCGGAAAAAAACCAATAACTGCTTTTGCTGTCAACCACTGCTCTGCAATAATTTTATCTAACATCTCTTGTGCATCATTAAATAATTTACGTGCCTCAGTACCGACAACAGCATCATCTAAGATTTTTGGATAACGTCCGGCTAATTCCCAAGATTGAAAAAATGGTGTCCAGTCAATACATTGACGTAATTCAGCCAAATTGTAGGTTTCAAAAACTTTAGTGCCTAAAAAACTTGGTTTTATTGGCTGATAAGTTGCCCAATCTGTTTGCAATTTATTTTCCCTGGCTTGGGATAAAGTAAACTTTTTAGATTGTTTTTTCTTATTTTCGCGGTCAGTGCGCACTTTTTCATATTCAGCCGCAATTTTTTCTGCATAAGCCACCTTTAGATCAGGCGATAATAAACTTTGTGACACACCAACTGCACGAGAGGCATCTTGTACATAAACTACTGGATGTTGATAATTGGGTGCGATTTTAACCGCAGTGTGTACTTTAGAGGTCGTTGCACCACCAATTAACAAAGGAATATCAAAGCCTTGACGTTGCATCTCTTTAGCAAGATGTACCATTTCATCCAGTGATGGCGTGATTAAACCTGAAAGCCCGATAATATCACATTTTTTATCACGCGCAGTTTGTAAAATTTTCTCCGCAGGCACCATCACACCAATGTCTATCACTTCAAAATTATTACACTGCAATACTACACCAACGATGTTTTTACCAATATCATGTACATCACCTTTAACGGTAGCCATTAAAATTCTACCATTATTTTCAATTTTGCAACCGTCGCCTTTTTCTTCCTCAATGTAAGGCATTAAATATGCGACAGCCTTTTTCATGACACGGGCAGATTTAACGACTTGAGGCAAAAACATTTTTCCTTCACCAAATAAATCACCGACCACATTCATACCATCCATTAAAGGACCTTCAATTACATGTAATGGGCGTTCGGCTTGTAAGCGTGCTTCCTCTGTATCTTCATCAATAAAATCTGTTATACCTTTGACTAGTGCGTGTTCCAAACGTTTATTGACATTCCAGCTACGCCATTCTAAATCTTGTTGATTTATCTTAACTTTTCCATCACCTTTATACTCATCAGCCACGTCTAATAAACGTTCAGTCGCATCATCACGACGGTTTAAAATGACATCTTCAACCCGTTCACGTAATTCTTGTGGCAAATCCTCATAAATTGCAAGTTGTCCTGCATTAACAATTCCCATATCCATACCTTCTTTAATCGCATAGTAAAGGAATACCGAATGAATTGCTTCACGCACTGGATTATTGCCACGAAATGAAAATGAAACATTAGACACGCCACCAGAAATCATTGCATAAGGTAAGCTTTGTTTAATTTCACGTACAGCTTCAATAAAATCAACAGCATAGTTATTATGCTCTTCAATTCCCGTTGCAACTGCAAAGATATTAGGATCAAAAATAATGTCTTCAGGTGCAAATTCGACTTGTTCAGTTAAAATTTTGTAAGAACGGGTACAAATTTCTAATTTTCTAGCTTTAGTATCAGCTTGTCCTACTTCATCAAATGCCATGACCACTGCCGCCGCACCATAACGTTTAATGAGTTTAGCTTGTTCAATAAATTTTTCTTCACCTTCTTTCATTGAAATAGAATTAACGATTGATTTGCCTTGTACACACTGTAAACCTGCTTCTAATACTTCCCATTTTGACGAGTCAATCATAATTGGTACGCGGGCAATATCTGGTTCAGAACCAATTAAATTCAAGAATTTAACCATGACTGCTTTAGAGTCAAGTAGTCCTTCATCCACATTGATGTCAACAATTTGCGCCCCATTTTCGACTTGGTTGCGTGCCACATCTAGGGATTTTTCATAATCTTCATTAACGATTAATTTCTTAAATCGCGCCGAACCTGTAACGTTGGTACGTTCACCGACGTTGACAAAATTCATCGTACTGTCAATATTGAATGGCTCTAAACCAGATAATTTACAGATTTTAGGCACTTTAGGAATGTTACGCGGTGGGTATTTTTCAACCACTTCTTTAATGGCTTTAATGTGTGATGGTGTTGTACCACAGCAACCACCAATAATATTTAATAAACCATTTGCCGCCCAGCCTTCAATTTCTTTTGCCATCGCTTCGGGACTTTCATCATATTCGCCGAATTCATTCGGTAAACCTGCATTAGGGTGGGCAGAAACGTGAGTATCGGCAATACGGGACAATTCTTCAATATATTGACGTAATTCTTTCGCGCCTAATGCGCAGTTTAAGCCGATTGAAATGGGTTTTGCGTGACGTAGAGAATTCCAAAAAGCTTCAGTTGTTTGACCTGATAATGTACGTCCTGATGCATCGGTAATTGTGCCTGAAATCATGATAGGACAGCGTTTATTTGGATATTCATCAAAATATTTTTCTACCGCAAAAATAGCGGCTTTTGCATTTAAAGTATCAAAAATGGTTTCAATGAGGATTAAATCGGTACCACCCTCTATAAGTCCTTGAGTAGATTCATAATAAATATTTACTAATTCATTAAAAGTGATATTACGTTTACCCGGATCGTTGACATCGGGAGAAATTGAACAGGTTTTACTAGTTGGTCCTAAAATACCGGCAACAAAACGTGGTTTATCAGGTGTTTGTGCGGTCATTTCAGCGCAGGCTTGTTTAGCGAGTTTGGCAGATTCTACATTGATTTCATAGGTTAAATCTTCCATCGCATAATCTGCCATTGAAACACGATTTGCATTAAATGTATTGGCTTCAATAATATCAGCACCTGCTTGAAGATATTTAATGTGAATTTCTTTAATGATAGCAGGTTGTGTGAGAGAAAGTAAATCGTTGTTACCTTTGAGATCGGTGTGCCAATCTTTGAAGCGTTCGCCGCGATAATCGGCTTCTTGTAGTTTGTAGCTTTGAATCATGGTGCCCATAGCACCGTCGAGGATTAGGATGCGGTTTTGAAGCAATTGTTGAATTGTTGGCATTGAGAAGACCTAGTATCTATACTTTTGTATCAAACTTTACATTATAACAAGAAAGGAGGTTATTATTCAAAATATAATATTTTCAATTATTTATATGTATGATCTTAATTTAGCAGCATACCGTGATCCAGTGTATCTTGTATATTCTTTTTGTGCGAAACTGCAAAGAATAACAAAAATCACTATTTTAACAATTATAATATGCTTTTTTTAATTAATTATAAGTTTATAAAAAATGATCCTTTGCAACCTTTACTTATGGAAACAAAGTTAAATGAATTTGCTATTTACGCTTAATCATCAACACCTTGTTCACCGACGGCAATGAAGCCTAGCGGAATCGTCACCCTTGTATAATGCCTTGTTGCGCGCTATATGACACTCACTGCTCAAGTAGCATTAATTGTTCTTGCCGCTCTTCCTCTTGAAGCTCATAAGGCGAAATATTTTAATTAGTGTGGGCGTTACGCGGTTGAAGTATAATTAATTTTATTAAACTATTCTAAATTAGTATAAAAATATAACCCTTTGAATAGAATAAATTTTTATTTGAACTACGTTACTCCTAATTTCAATATCCTCGCCACTAAACTTGCATAACAGGGTGAAGTAAACTATTTACATCTAGTTGGCTACAATATAGTAGAATTGTGTTAGTCTCGTCCATGAATAATTGGTGAACAAGTGGACAAAAAGTTGTGGATTTATGCTCTTTACTTTTTAACCTATTTGCCAATCTTTGGCGAAAATATGATTAAAGTATGATTTATGACATAAATTCAATTGTTCAGGGGACATTTTTGGAAAAATAAAACATGTATAATATCGCTAACTATCAAATAGTTAACAAAATATATGAAAGCACCAACTCCATCGTTTATCGTGCAATACGCAATCAAGACGGTTTGGCGGTTATTCTTAAAACTTTAAAAACAGATTATCCCACAGCCAGCGAATTAAGCCGTTATCATCAAGAATTTGCTATCCTTTCTGAATTAAAAAATATAGATGGTATCATTAATGTTTATCATTTAGAAAAATACAAAAATACCCCTATACTGTGCATTGAAGATTTTCAAGGTAAATCGTTGAGTTATTGGCTTAAAAATCATAAAGTTACCCTGAAAGAACAATTGATGTTAGCGGTGCTAATCAGTCAAAATCTTGCCCTTATTCATCAACAAGGCATTATTCATAAAGACATTAATCCCGCTAATATTATTTGGAATCCAGATACAAATGTGCTTAAAATCATCGATTTTGGTATTTCGACCCAATTTTCTAAACAACAGCTCAGTTTAAAAAATCCTGAAGTATTAGAAGGCACATTGTCCTACATGTCGCCAGAGCAAACTGGGCGTATGAATCGTGTGATAGATTATCGCAGTGATTTTTACTCGTTGGGCGTGACGCTGTACGAATTGTTTACTGGACAATTGCCATTTACCAGTCAAGATGCAATGGAATTGGTGTATAGCCACTTAGCCAAACAACCGCTTGCTGCCGTTAAAGTTAAACCTGATTTACCTATTGTTATTTCCGATATTATTAATAAATTATTAGCTAAAACTGCCGAAGAACGTTATCACAGTGCTTGGGGTATTCATGCCGATTTGCAGTGTTGTTATGATGATTTACAGCAAACAGGTTCAATTAAATCATTTGAATTAGCACAAAAAGATATATCAGATAAATTTTATATTCCACAAAAATTATATGGGCGTAACAATGAAATCAATCAGTTACTAGCAGCATTTGAGCGCATTATACATGGGACAACTGAAATTATGCTGGTTGCAGGTTATTCTGGCATTGGCAAATCGGTATTAGTTAAAGAAATTTATCGCGTTTTGACCAAAAATAATGGTTATTTTATCAGCGGCAAATTTGATCAATTGCAACGCAATGTGCCATACGGTGCTATTATTAATGCTTTCAAAGAGTTGGTGCAACAATTATTGACCGAAAATGAAACCAAATTAAACCAATGGAAACAAAAATTACTAACCGCTTTACGCAACAATGGACAAGTCATTATTGACGTAATTCCAGAGATAGAACAGATCATTGGCAAACAAGCACCGATTACAGAATTGAGCATGGCTGAATCACAAAATCGTTTTAATATGGTGTTTCAAAACTTTATCCGTGTATTTTGCCATCCAGACCATCCTTTAGTCATATTTTTAGATGATTTACAATGGGTTGAATTAGAAACTTTAAAATTATTAAAACTGATTACAGACAACACGGGTTTATTGATCATAGGCGCGTATCGAGATAATGAAGTATCATCTAGTCATCCATTAATTACATCATTAAACAGTTTGCGCGAAGAAAAAATAAATATTAATCAAATCACTTTAAAACCTTTAAGCTTTGAACATGTCAATCAATTGATCGCTGATAGTGTACATCAAACAACCACTGCCACCCATAATTTAGCTGAGTTAGTGGTTGCTAAAACTCAAGGAAATCCATTTTTTATCAATCAATTCCTGCACGCATTGTACAAAGAAAAGCTACTATATTTCGTACTACCCACGCCAGATAAAAATGCTTATTGGCAATGGGATATTCAAAAAATTAAGAACACGAATATCACTGACAATGTAGTAGATTTAATGATTAATAAATTAAAAAAATTACCAATGTCAGCACAACAAGTTATTCGTTTAGCGGCGTGTATTGGCAATCGTTTTGACTTGCATACTTTGGCAATTGTGTATGAAAAATCGCTATATGACACGTTTCAAGATGTGATGTTGGTATTAATGGAAGGCTTATTATTGCCCAAATCCGAAGCTAAATTACTGGAAAATGAACAATTAGTTATTGAGCAATTGCAATTTTTACATGACCGTGTGCAGCAAGCCGCTTATGCGTTAATTGATGATTCAGAAAAAAAGGCAGTGCATTTACAAATTGGGCGTTTATTGTTGAAAAATACCCATGATGTTGAAGAACATATTTTTGATATTGTTGAACAATTAAATAAAAGCATTGATTTAATAACAAATAAATCGGAAAAATTACAGATTGCCAAGTTAAATTTAATAGCAGGTAAAAAAGCAAAACAAGCTACAGCTTATAAAACGGCTATCAATTATTTAACTATTGGACGGGCATTTTTAATGCCGGATAGTTGGGAGCAAACCCATGATTTAACTTGTGAATTATTTATTGAAGCGGTGGAAACAGCATATTTAAGTGGCGACTATCAACAAATGGAGGCTTTAGCCCATACCACGTTGCGCCATACTCGTAGTTTTAATGATGAAGTACGCATTTGTGAAATTCGCATTGAAGCTTACAATGGACAACATCAGCCGTTAAAATCTATTCAAGTTGCATTGGCATTTTTAAAACGTTTAAACATTGATTTGCCAGAAATCCCCACAGATGAACAAGTTGGCTCTGTATTACAAACCACAAATGCTATTTTTGCGCAACAATCAATAAAAAAATTGTTTGACTTGCCTGTTATGAGCGGCACTAATGAAAAGCTGGCAATGCGTATTCTAACTGCCCTCAGACAACCAACTTATCATTCATCGCCTAATTTAATGATTATATCCACTCTTAAACAAGTCGAATTATCACTACAATATGGGAATACTGTCGGCTCTAGTTTTGGTTATATTGGTTATGGTTTTATTCTTTGTACTCAACATGATGGCAATATTGCGTCGGGTTATCAGCTTGGGTTATTGAGTTTAAAATTATCTGAAAAATTAGATCCCGCTTGGCTTCAAGTCAGAATATTTGAAATATTTAATGTATTGATCAGACCCTGGAGTGAACATGTTAGAACCAGTTTTCAACCATTAATAGAAAATTATCATAAAGGTTTAGAGGTCGGTGAGCTAGAATTTGCCTCTTATTCTATTTGTATGAAATGCCAGTATGCTTATTTTGCTGGGCAGAAACTTAATGAATTTATTGAAGATATTGCGCTGTATACTGATGAAGTAGCGAAAATTAAACGTGAACACATGGTTGGATGGAATCGTATATTTTGGCAAACAGGATTAAATTTACTTAAAAATAATGACAATCCTTGTCGCTTAATCGGTGAGGCGTATGATGAAACAGTGCAATTACCGCAACACCTCGCCGCCAATGATAAGACCGCCATCCATTTTTTCTATCTCAATAGGAGTTTTTTACATTATTTATTTCAATATAACGCACAAGCTGTTGAAGACAGTCAACTTGCACAACATTATTTGGATGGAGCGACGGGTTTATTGTCAACAGCGATTTTTTATTTTTATGATTCTTTAATTCAATTATCTATCTATTCAGAATTAACTCTATCTGAACAAACGGATTGTATCAATAAAATAAACTTAAATCAGCAAAAAATGGCATTATGGGCGCGTCATGCCCCGATGAATTTCCAGCATAAATATGATTTGGTCGAAGCGGAAAAAGCGCGAGTTTTGGGACAATATGGCGATGCCAGAGAACTTTATGACCAAGCAATTGAATTAGCTGAGAAAAATCAATATATTAACGAAGCAGCCTTAGCCTATGAATTAGCAGGGCGGTTTTACATGGGTAGAAATAAATCTAATTTGGCTCAATTGTATTTACGTGATGCACATTACGCTTATCAGCAGTGGGAAGCTATGGCAAAAGCCAAGGATTTAGAAGCACGTTACGCAGATTTATTTATAATTCAAAGAGATAGCTCTGCATCAAATTCGATTAACACTCATCCAGTGTTGTCTTCTACAGCGTCGTCAAATCACAATATATCTGCGCAGCTGGATTTAAACAGCATCATGAAGGCGGCACAAACCTTGTCCGGTGAGATTGTATTAAGTCAGTTGCTGGAAAAAATGATGCAAATTGTGATGGAAAGTGCAGGAGCAGAAAAAGGTTATTTATTGTTGCCAAAGCACGATAAATGGTTTATTGAGGCGGAAATTCATATTAATGATGATACGGCAACAGTGTTGCAATCGCGTAGTATTGAGCAAGATGCGCCATTATCAAAGCATATTTTGCATTATATCATCCATACTAAACAAGCTATTGTATTAGATGATGCTTCACAAGAAAAGCAATTTAGTCATGATGTCTATATTACCCTTAATCAACCTAAATCATTATTATGTCTACCTTTATTGCATCATGGTCTGTTAAATGGAATTTTATATTTAGAAAATAATTTAACAATTGGTGCATTTACTAAAAAACGCTTAGAAATATTAAATTTATTGTCTTCTCAGTTAGGAATTTCTATTCAAAACGCGCTATTTTACGCTAAATTAGAAGAGAAAGTAGCAGAACGTACTGATGAGTTAAAACAACAAACTTTAGCTTTAGAGCAAGCCAATGTATCGTTAGTGCAACTTAATCAGGAGAAAAATGAGTTTTTAGGCATTGCGGCGCATGATTTGAAAAATCCATTGCAGGCGATTCAAGGCTCTGCGGCATTAATTGAAATGGCATTAGATGCAGAGCAATTTGAAAGTAAAGCGGAAGTGATTGAATTTGCTAATATGATTAATGTTAGTGCTGAGCGTATGTTTGATTTAATTATGAATTTACTTAATGTAAATGCAATTGAAGCAGGGCAAATGGAAGTTAATTTAAAATTAATTGACATATTACCTATTTTACAAGTAGTTGTCCGTGAATATCAGAAAAAAGCCCTCAGTAAGAACATTACAGTGCATTTTGAACCGATGCGAGACCAGAAGTATATGGTTTATGCGGATAATAGAACGTTACAGCAAATTTTGGATAATCTGATTTCTAATGCGGTGAAGTATTCGCCATTTAATGCACGGGTTGATATTCGGATTTTGAAACAAGAGACTGATATTAAAATAGAAATTCAAGACCAAGGTAAAGGTTTAAGCCCAGAAGATCAGGCTAAATTATTCGGTAAATTCGTGCGTTTAAGCACCAAGCCAACAGGTGGTGAGCATTCTACTGGTTTAGGGTTATTTATCGTTAAAAAAATGGTGGATGCTTTACATGGCAAAGTATGGTGTGAATCTGAATTAAACAAAGGTTCGACGTTTATATTAACGATACCGGTTAAAAGCAATTAGTTAAATTATCCCACTAGATGAATTGAGATCACGTTTAAGATCACATAAATGCTTTTAATCTATAGTCTTTTTGCGCCTGACCAAAATAAACAATCGCAATAAAATCGTTTTTAGAATTGTAGTTCAATACCCAAGGAGTAAGTCCGTCCTCGATTTAAAACACCATCTGTTACTCCCGCATATTTTGTAGAATTGTAATATTCTTCATTCAGTAAATTATGAATATGTCCTACAATCGTTAAATCTGCTGTTAAATTATAGCGTAATGCGGAATGTAATACCCAATAATCATCCAATAAATTTATTTCTCCACCACCAATAGGATGCTCCATTGTATCGTGATAATAAGCGTTTAAATTTATATTCCAGTCATGATGCTGATAATTTAAAATAGCTGCAACTGTTTGTTTAGGAAAAGGTTTAGGACTTTGTTCTATGGTTGACATGTATGTATAAGCGGTGCGTAATGATAAATTATTTGTCAGTTTACTAAATAACTCAACCTCCCAACCCGCAGAAGTTAATTCACCTTCCAAGTTATTAAATTGTCGCCGCAAGTCGTCCAAAGGCGATGCTAGTAAAATGGTGTCAATTCTATTTTTTGCCTGACTATGAAAATAAGTGACTGTTGTTTGTGTCCGTTCAAACTGTTGCAACCACGCAAGTTCCAGAGTTTTAATCGTTTCAGGCTCTAAATTTGGATTGCCCAGTCCGGGTATATTAGTAAAATTTTGGCGTAACGAAGGGGCGCGGAATGCTTCGCCATACATCCATTTAAATTTTGTTTTTTCCGTTGGCGCATAAGTCAAAGTTGCACGTGGGTTGACCGTACCGCCAGCCGCTCCGGCATAGTGATCATAACGTAGTCCCAAAGTCGTAGCCCATTGTGCATTAAATTTATATTTATCTTGGACATAAATACCTAAAATACTTCGACTCATCGCCGGTTCAAACTCACTCACGTCATGCTGATTGCCCGTGTAGTTAAAATAACCTGTTGGTGGTGTCGCTGCCAATACTTGGTTATAAGCTTCAGCATCATAATTAAGTGAATTATAAGCATAATCAGTTTTAGGTTTGCGATATTGTAAACCGGCGATAAATTCATGTTTATTATTGATAAAATAATGCGCTTCGATATTGAATGATAATTCTGTTTCCTTAGCGTTACGTCCTTCTAATAAATTGCCTAATTGAGACTTATCTAAACTATCGGGCAAGCTATCTAATGTCGCAGTTAAAGAGGTTGTTTTATTACGCATCTGCATGTAATTAAAATCAATATCTACCTCTATATCATCCGTATCATATAATCTATAGCTCAACTGCGCTGATTGATGTTCAGTGAAATATTTTTCAACACCTTCTACGGTTTCCGTTAAGAAGGAAAATTCATCACGGTGACGCTGAGTGTGACGAAATTTAAATTGCAATCGGTCATATTTTGTAGATAAATAAATATCATTACCTTTTAATGGATCAGAAGTTAGTTTTTCAGGTTGTAAAACATTTTGATAAATTTTTTGTCCATTATCTTCAAAATAACGTACAAAGCCTGCAAAATGACCATTATCAAATTGTTTTGAAAAATTTGTATAAGCTTCACGGCTTGCCATATTGCCGGCACTGACAAATGCGTCATTAGTTTTTGTTTCAGTTACGATATTCACCACACCAGAAAATGCACTTGTGCCGTACAATGCAGAGCCTGGTCCACGAATCACTTCAATTTGTTTGACATTAGCAAGTGGGATATAAGTATTATGAAGTAATGCACCGCCACTTAAATCATTATTTAATCGTTGTCCATCAATCATAAATAAAACATTATATGAAGCTTGTGGTGAAGTCATACCTCTCGCCGCCACCATGTAACCTGAGCTAAAAACCAATTCGCGTGTTGCAATAAATCCGGGCACATAATTCAATACTTGTTCAACAGAAGTTAAACCCATATTGAGCAATTCTTGGCGCGTAAAAACGGTAACGGATGAAGGCGCATCAAAAATGGTTTCTTTACTTTTGGATGCAACATCTATTTCAACTTGTAATAATTCAACTATTGATAATTTAAGTAAGTCATCAAGTATATCAGTTTCTTGAGCGATAATAGGGTGGTTATATATAATGAAAAAAACATATAAAAAACGAAAATTCATAACGACTCCTTAACAGTCTAATCAATTTTTATAACAAGCTAGCATTAGCTCATTTTATCGAACTCAAATTGCGCAAAAGCAATGTAGACAAGTATAAAATTTATTCTTTTTTCATTCCCGGTGGAAATAAACATCTCAATTTTTGCAAATTTCGTTAAAATTATGATCTCACATCATTCAATCTAACTTTATAATTATATACAACTTATATCTACATTAGAGATATTATAAATAATATCAATCTAGCATTTGATTTTTTGAACAATATACAGCTACTTTTTTTGTCAAACAAGATTAGAATATAATCATATATTCACTTGTTTGGATGGAAAATGTCATGAGCAAACGCATTATTGTGGACCCTATTACCAGAATTGAAGGACATTTACGCATTGAAGCCCAAATGGACGCAGCAAATCAAACCATTAGTTCAGCGTATTCGTCCGGTACGATGGTTCGTGGCATTGAAAAAATCCTACTAGGACGTGATCCACGCGATGCTTGGGCATTTGCACAGCGTATCTGTGGCGTTTGTACATTGGTACACGGTTTGGCATCTGTGCGTGCAGTAGAGGACGCATTAGATTACAAATTACCGCCTAATGCTCAACTGATTCGTAATTTAATGATTGGTGCACAATATATCCATGACCACGTCATGCACTTTTATCATTTACATGCACTGGATTGGGTTGACGTGGTTTCAGCACTCAAAGCCGACCCTAAACAAACCTCTGAATTAGCTCAGTCTATTAGTAATTATGCTAAATCTTCTCCGGGTTATTTTAATGATATGCAAACTAAATTAAAAAATTTTGTTGAAGCCGGACAATTAGGCATTTTTGCACAAGGTTATTGGGGACATCCTGCTTACAAGTTGCCGCCTGAAGCTAATTTAATGGCTGTTGCGCACTATCTTGAAGCATTGGCTTGGCAACGTGATGTCGTAAAACTACATACCATTTTTGGTGGCAAAAATCCACATCCTAATTTTTTAGTTGGCGGTGTACCTTGTGCAATTGATTTGAATTCAGATTCTGCGCTTAATGCAAAAAAACTTTCTCAAGTCAAAACTATCATTGAGCAAATGCAGCAATTTGTTGAACAAGTTTACGTGCCAGATACTTTAGCAATTGCAAGCTTTTATAAAGATTGGGCTTATCAAGGTGAAGGTGTGGGTAATTTTATGACGTATGGTGATTTTCCTGTGAGCGGTATTAATGATAAAGGTGATTTTTTAATACCTTCCGGCGTGATTTTAAATCGTGATTTAACTGAAATTCATGCGGTAGATTTAAACGCAGAGGATCAAATACAGGAATTTGCTAGCCATTCGTGGTATCAATATTCTCAGGGTAGAGACGCAGGTTTACACCCCTATGCTGGTGAAACAGAGTTAGATTATACAGGTCCACAACCGCCATATACGCAATTGGATGTAGAACAAGCTTATTCTTGGATGAAATCGCCACGCTGGAAAGGTCATGCGGTTGAAGTCGGTCCTTTGGCACGAGTTTTAATGTTGTATGCAACGGGACACGAACAAACTAAAGCTTTAGTAGACAGTAGTTTACAAAAATTAGCATTACCAATCGAAGGCTTATATTCAACATTGGGTCGCACGGCGGCACGTACTTTGGAATCCAAAATTGTTGCTGATATGATGTCTAGTTGGTTTGATAATTTAATTTTGAACATTAAAGCGGGTGATACGAAAACTTTTAATGAGACATTATGGGAGCCGAGTAGTTGGCCAAAACAGGCGAAGGGTGTGGGATATATGGAGGCACCGCGTGGCGGCTTGGCACATTGGATTGTAATTGAAAACGGTAAAATTGCTAATTATCAAGCAGTTGTACCTAGTACGTGGAATGCAGGTCCTAGAGATAACGAGGGGAAAGCAGGTGCATACGAGGCGGCTCTGCGTGGACACAGCATCCACGACGCGAAGCAACCTATAGAGATTTTACGCACAATTCACAGTTTTGATCCTTGTATTGCTTGTGCGGTACATTTAGTGGACGAGCAAGGCGAAGAGGTTACAAAAGTTAAAATTCGTTAGTATTTTTTGAACGTATGAGACAATGTGCCGAAACTGTAAAAAAACTTACTTTTTTCGATTTATAGTTATTTAAACTCAATGAGTTATAATAATCGTTATTTTTAAAGTGCTTTTACAATTTCATCGCATTGTCACGCAATGTAAACTTGAGGCTTATATTGGGCACGTAATTTAAAAAAAGTTTGTTTTATAGTTAATTCCGTAAAATAGGGTATACTAGGGTAAAAATAATGCTATATGCACTTTATTTTCAGGAAGTTGTTTTAATAATATGATGAGTGCATCATACAACGTATCGTCTATTTGTCATGTCAGTGTTTTCATGGTTTATCCTCAATCATTTAAACTGGAATTATAGCAGCAAGCAGTCCCGAAAGGTTTGAGAAGCTTACAATTCATCACTCAGCCATTTTAATTGGGCAAGGCGGGTGCTAGCTTTGTCGTTGTTGAAGTTAGGGAGCTTGCCGTTTTCCCATGAGCAAAGACTACTCTCAAAAAGGTTTGAGAAATCTAAAGCTTATGATTATTAACAACCGCCTCTGGATTCTTTTACAGCATCTAAAATATTGCGATAGCATTTGTTCCTACCAGAACATACAAAGAATTCAAAATTAATGCAAATACAGGTGAGTTTAAAGCTGTCAAAATCCGCAAAATATGAACATGCTGATTGAAAAATATGCCAACAAAGGTTTGTTTATTGATGCAAATTTATTGTTATTGCTACTGGTTGGGCAAATTGATAAAAATTTCATCCCCAAATTTAAGAGGACAACAGCCTATTTAGTTGAAGATTATGAGCTTTTAGTCAATTTCATTGATTTATTCCAAAAAGTCATTGTTACGCCCAATGTGTTAACAGAAGTTAGCAATCTTTCAAGCAGTTTATCAGGACAGCATTCTCATTTAATTTAAGCTGAACATAAAGGAAAAATGATATGGGACAATATTTAGCCATTGGTATCGTGACAGAGATTAAGGCAGACAAACTTACTAATCTAAACGTCGAGCAGTTACAAGAGCGAATGCAACAACAGTTTCATTATGTGCCAGATATATATACAGTTACTGATGATTATCATTTTACATTGAAATCTGAGGTTTTACACAGCCAACTGATTCCTTTGTTAGAAACCATTTATCCTCTTCTCTATTCTGATTCTGCATATTACCAAAAGGTTTTACAAAAATTACAGACTATGCCAGCGTCGGAATGGCTTCAATGGGCTGAAAATAAACCTGAAGAGGCATTTCAACTGGATGAATACGGCTCATCAGATTATTTATATCCTGAGCGCATTGGGTTGTATTACAATTCATTAGCGTTTTCGATGGAAGGTAAAATTGGAATGGAAACATACGGTAGGCAGTTTAATTTTTTCAAATATACAATGCAGCAAACTTTTAAACAGTTTAGTTTAGCGGGTGCTTTGAGGGTCTACATTACAGCTGAAAACTCTGAAAAAGTTTGTAAGTCATTGATTTTAGGTGGAGCGTATTTGCATAAGTGATTGATTTTATTATAGGCAAAAAAAGTTTTTCGGAGTTCTCAGATTACAGGGTAAGTTACAGCTTTTTTTAAAGTGCTTGAATAGTCCTACATACATAGTTCCTCTTGTGTACAAAGGAGTGCAAAGCTTGTTTTGCATATTTTACAAGGCTCGCGCAAAATAAATTTTGCACTCCTGAAAAAAATCGCGATCGCCCCCCACCATTCTGGTGAGCGGTAAACAGCTACGCGCGATAAAGGGTAAAAAACAAAAAAGAAAAGGGCTAAAGTTCTAAAATACAAAGAGAAATCTAGGCGCGAACACTGCAAACAAAACGAACCCCGTTATCGTCGTACCAAACACTTGCAAAACAAGTTTTGCACTCCTAAAAGTAATACTCTTGCAGGAGTGCAAAATTTATTTTGCTCGAGATTAAAATTCATCAAAAATATCAGCATCATGGTACTCCGCATAACGCTTAAATTGCTGCACTAAACACGCTCGTCCTTGAGAACGAATTAAATCATGAAAACTTGAAAAAGGGTAATCATACAAGTTTTGCACATAGCCATGTTTAACAGGATTATTCAACAAATAATTCAAATGGGTAAAATAATCTTGCTCATCTCGCGGACAATAATCCCAATAATTCCACCAAACAGGGCGTTCACACTGCGTCGCCTGTGCAACAAAATGTGCTGAAACCCCATGAATATGCTTAATAATTTTTGGCAACTCTACACCTTCTCCACTCATCGCCAACAAATGGTAATGATTATCCAACACAACCCAGTGCTGCAATGTCCAACTCGATTGAGAAAACGTCTCTTGAATCGCCTGTTGCAATCGCTGCCGCAAAGCATCTGATAACAAATGCCGACGCTGATAAATTGCCCCTGTAATAAAATAAGGCATATTATCCAATAAAACATGAGCAGGCGTTCTAGGATGTTGTTTATACATAATAAAACCACACAGGAGTGCAAAACTTGTTTTGCATATTTTACAAGTCTCGCGCAAAATAAATTTTGCACTCCTGTGATTTATTGATATTCAAAACTCAACACATCTTCGAGCAAAATAAATTTTGCACTCCTGTGATTTATTGATATTCAAAACTCAACACATCT
>CAYMCP010000006.1:62189-74579 GCA_964388965.1 uncultured Thiotrichaceae bacterium
TCGAGCAAAATAAATTTTGCATTCCTGTGATTTATTGATATTCAAAACTCGGTAGTCCTGATAAAAGTAGTGATTATCATTATATATTAATTTAATTATTATCAAATATGAATTTTCAAATTTATACTCAGCAATTCTCATTTTAGGGTTAAGCAGGAGGAGGATGGCGAGAGTTAAGTCCATCAAGCATAAATTGCAAAAGAGCTTGCCAAGAATCAAAGCAGATATAAAGCATAAGGGCGGAAAAATCTTGAAACAGTCGTTTGCGAGAAGGCAATAGTTTTCTGAGCTTTTTGAAGCGTTCATCAAATAATTCCATGAGCGTATGTACAAGAAAGGCAAGTATCATCAAAGTAGCAAGTATGGATTTGTCCATGCCCAAAATTGTGTTTAAAGTGATAACTTTTTGTTTTTAATAAAGTTCAAAGCATTTTTTGACAAGCTTGTATCTATTTTCATCAAACTTCTCCCTTGAAAATACCCATACCTCTTAGTTTAGTTTCTAAAATGAGAATTGCTGATTGGAACTAGAATTATTGATATATATCCACTATTTCTGTTAGAGTTAGCCGTTTAGCCAAAACAAACAACAAAGGAACGTACATGGATATTTATTACGACAAAGACGCTGACCTCTCTTTAATTCAAAGCAAAAAAGTAGCGATTATCGGTTATGGTTCTCAAGGTCATGCCCATGCAAATAATTTAAAAGATTCAGGGGTTGACGTTATTGTTGGATTGCGTCCTGACTCTGCTTCTGTACACAAAGTTGAAAAAGCAGGCTTAACACACTTACCCGTTGCCGATGCTGTAAAAGAAGCTGATGTGATAATGGTTTTAGTGCCAGACGAGCATCAAGCACGTATTTATCGTGAAGAAATTGCACCTAATATTAAAAAAGGCGCGGCTTTAGCGTTTGCTCATGGTTTTAATATCCATTTCGGTCAAATTGAACCTAACGAAGATTTAGATGTAATAATGATCGCACCAAAAGGACCTGGTCACTTAGTGCGTTCTACCTATACACAAGGTGGTGGTGTACCTAGCTTAATCGCAATTTACCAAGACGCATCTGGCAAAGCAAAAGACATCGCATTATCTTATGCCAGCGCAAATGGTGGTGGACGTGCAGGTATTATTGAAACTTCTTTTCGTGAAGAGACTGAAACAGATTTATTCGGCGAACAAGCCGTATTGTGTGGTGGTGCAACAGCCCTAGTACAAGCGGGTTTTGAAACATTAACCGAAGCAGGTTACGCGCCTGAAATGGCTTATTTTGAATGTTTACATGAATTAAAATTAATTGTTGATTTAATGTATGAGGGTGGTATTGCCAACATGCGTTATTCAATTTCTAATACTGCGGAATACGGTGATTTAACGCGCGGACCACGTATCATTACTGATGCGACAAAAGCGGAAATGGCAAAAATTCTTAGAGAAATCCAAAACGGCGAATTCGCCCGCGAATTCATTGCTGAAAACCAAGCGAATGCGGCAACCTTAAAAGCAAAACGTCGCATTTCAGCCGAGCACCCAATTGAGGAAGTTGGTGAAAAATTACGCAGCATGATGCCTTGGATTAAAGCAAATAAACTCGTTGACAAAGACATGAATTAATTTATTTCACCTAAACTCACACGCCCTATTGATGAATTAAAAATACATTTTAGGGCGTTTATGCTCAAAACCACCTAATAAATCAATAATATCTCGTGCATTGTCCGAATTAGCACGTTGTTGCTCGGAAATATTTTCTTCTTTATCCAAACATTCTACCTCGCCCCAACAAGCAAACGCATGTTCCAGTACGGTCATACCTTTAGGCGAATGCAATTTTATATCAGCACCCCGATCAATCAATAATTTAACATTTTTCAAAGAATAAGCTGAAATTGCAGAAAATAGCGGCGTATAACCATTAGGGTTTGGCATATTGATGTCAATGCCCGTATCAAGCAAATATTCTAAAGCGGCACTACTTTGTTGACAATTTGCAGCATAAAATAGAGCTCGAGATTTTTGCAAATCACTTCCTTTTTCGTGTAAAAACTGCACCAATTCAGCGTTACCTTGTTGTGCTGCAATGGCGATTGGCATCATTTTATTTGCATCTTTAAGCATCAAGTCCGCACCTTGTGCAACGAGTAACTCAACCAAAGCTAATTGACGTTGCGCTACTGCTAAATGTAAAGCTGTTTGTTTTAAATCATTTTCTGATTGTTGATTAATGTCAGCTTTGTATTTTAATAGCAATAAAATTAATGTTTTCAATTGCGAAAATTTTATTTTATCGTCTTGGCGGCTAATGAGCAATTGCAATGCTGTATATCCAGTAACAACATCTACACGATTGGGATCAGCACCAGAATTTAACAATAAATGAATTGTCATTTTATCTTTTGCGTAGCGTACTGCCATAAGCAACGGCGTGCGTGCAAGATTGTTTTTTGCCTTATCAGTGGCATCAACTCTAATTTCTAAGTCAACACCTTGTTTTAGCAATTCTTCCACTAATTCAGCATAACCTAATTTAGCAGCAATATGTAACGCTTGTTCGCCCATTTCGTTTACATAGTCGATTTGCGCGCCGTGTTTGATTAAGGTACGCACTGTTATTAAGCGTTGTTTTCTAAATATTTTTAAATTTTCTGCTGTCCTATCGTCATCGGCGCATTCGCTTTCAATTGCAAGCTGCAAAGGTGAATGATCGTTAAAAGTTAAATTGGCATCCGCGCCGTGTGTAAGCAATAATTCAACAATATCAGCACGCGCATATTGGGCAGCTTTATGTAATAATGTGTTATCATTCCAATCTTTGCAATAAACATATTTTTCATTAAAATCAATATATTGTTGGATTTTGTCAATTTGACCTTTTTTCACTGCATGTTGAGCAGCAACAAAAGTATATTGCGGCGGTTGGTCTAATAATTCTGGTGTAATTTGATCGAGTGGGACATTATCAAAAACAGGTTCTTTTTCTTCTTTTTGTCCCATCGTTGTTAAGCGTCCAAATAAGCTCATTGCTCACCCCTTTGTTATTTTTAACAATATTGTAGCAGACAAATGTGTCTGATGCTTACAGTTGATTTTTTCAGGAAAGCCTAACACAAAAAGAAACGTTGATTGTAAAAATCTAACCGTTAGATTAACTTATATTTTAGCTTTTAAACTAATTGGCTTTAGGCATCATGAACAAACTCATTTTAGGCGATAATCTCGAAATCTTAAAAAATATAGAATCCGAATCGGTGGCTTTAATTTATTTAGACCCGCCTTTTTTCTCGAATCGCAATTATGAGGTGATTTGGGGCGATAAAGGTGAAATTCGCAGTTTTGAAGACCGCTGGAGTGGTGGAATTGATCATTATATTGCGTGGCTTAAAGAGCGGGTTGTAGAAATGCACCGCATTTTGAAATCGACAGGTTCTATTTTTCTGCATTGCGACTGGCACGCGAATGCGTATATTCGAGTGTTTATTTTGGATAAGATTTTTGGGGAAAGAAATCTCATTAATGAGATTATTTGGTGTTATGAAACAGGTGGACGCTCTAATAATTTCTTCCCAAGAAAGCATGATAGTATTTTTTGGTATTCTAAAATTCATAAGAAGAGTAATTTTTATAGCGATAGAATCCGTTTGGAGCGAAATACAAAAACAATGCACGAGCCAGTTTTACATGATGAGCAAGGAAGACCTTATCAAAGAAATATTAAATATGGAAAAGAATACAGGTATTATTTAGATAAAGGTGTTTTACCAAATGATTATTGGATTGATGTTCAAGCATTAAATCCCGCAGCAAAAGAAAGAATCGGTTATCCTACCCAAAAACCTGAAAAACTTTTAGAACGCATTATTTTATGCGCCTCAAACGAAAATGATGTGATATTAGACCCGTTTGTTGGCGGCGGGACAACGGTGGCGGTAGCGGATAAGCTAAAAAGAGAATGGATAGGCATTGATCAATCGGTACAAGCCATTAAAGTATCAGAAATGCGGCTGCAAAAACAACAAGATTTATTTTCAAAACCGTTTGTCGTGCAATTACACAAATATGATTATGACACTTTGCGTTATTCCAATGCGTTTGAATTTGAGAGTTGGATTATTCAACAATACGGCGCGATTTCTAATGCGAAACAACGCAACGATTTAGGGATTGATGGCAGAACCCGTGAAGGCGTGCCAATTCAAGTTAAACGTTCCGATAATATTGGGCGTAATGTGATTGATAATTTTTTCTCTGCCATTCAGCGATTTGATAAAAATCTTTTTGAGAAAAACAAAGAGGAAGAAAAGCCGATTGGAATTTTAATTGCGTTTAGTTTCGGTAAAGGCGCGGTTCAGGAAGTGGCACGGTTAAAAAATCAAGACAATGCCATGATTGAATTAATGACCGTTGAGCAAATTATTCCAATTTCTAAAAAGCCGAAATTAAGTGTTACATTCACTGATTTAGGTTTAAATACGAAAAAATTACGTGAAATTGAATTTATTGCTAATGCTGAATCGGAGGCAGGGATTGAATTTTATGCGTGGGATTTTGACTATCAGGAAGATGACGGTTTTAAAGCGAATATTATGATTGATAAAATCGGCAAACAATCGCACAAATTTAAGACGGGTTCATTTCAAATTGCCGTGAAAGTTGTTGATAATGACGGTTTGGAAAGTTTGGAGATTATTTGCTTGAAAGTGAATGGAAAAGTAACGGGTTGATTTATCTTTGGAGTCATTATCGAAGATGACGAGGGTGTTTTAATCATTGATGACAGCATCCTAGAAAAACCATCAACTGACGAAAGCCCTCTGATTTGTTACCACTATGACCATTGCCAAGGGCGTTCTGTCAAAGGCATCAACTTCATTAATATAATGCTTTGAATAGACTAAAATCTTTATTTGAACTGCGTAACGTCTAATTGGTTGAAGTCAACACGAGAACGCGATAGCCTTAATGGAAATAATTTACTATCTTACATGGATGATATATGTGCGGAATTTGTGGTGAATTACGTTTTGATACAATACCAGTACAAACTAATACTTTACATAATATGCTAAAGGTGCTTGCGCCCAGAGGACCAGACGATACTGGACTATGGCTTAAAGATAATATTGGGCTTGGACATCAACGTTTAGCAATTATTGATTTATCTAAGCAAGGGCATCAACCAATGTACGATGCTACATTAGGTTTAACTTTGGTATTTAATGGTACGATTTATAATTATTTACAATTACGCGATGATTTAATTAAAAAAGGCTATTTTTTCTTTTCACACAGCGATACCGAAGTTATTTTAAAAGCTTATCATGCTTGGGGTGAGCAGTGTTTATCACGTTTGGAAGGTATGTTTGCATTCGCAATTTGGGATAATTCACGTTTATTTATTGCACGCGACCGATTTGGTATCAAGCCATTATATTACGCACAAACACAATACGGTTTTCGATTTGCTAGCACCTTACCTGCGCTGTTAGCGACTGATAACATCGATACTAATATTGATCCAATTGGTTTACATCATCAATTTACCTTACATGCCGTCATTCCTGCACCGTACACAATTTTAAAAGGTGTGCGTAAAGTGCCACCAGCACATTTCATGACCATTACACAAGATGCTAAAGTTAATACACAACGTTATTGGCAATTACAAGCGCAACGTCCACAAAAAAATTTATCAGATAATCAATGGGTTGAAGCAATACATGAAGCATTAAAAGCGGCGGTTGCATCGCACCGTAGTATCGCAGATGTACCTGTTGGCGTATTGTTATCAGGTGGTTTAGATTCCAGTTTGTTGGTAGGATTATTAGCGGAAAATAACGATGTAGAAAATTTATTTACGTTTTCAATTGGTTTCGACGATATTGCAGATGAAAAAGGTAGCGAATTTGAATACTCTGATCAAGTCGTGGCACGTTATCGAACGCGACATCAAAAATTACATATTCCCAATGGACAAGTATTAACCCGTCTACCAGAGGCAATTACTCACATGTCAGAGCCTATGGTCGGTCAGGATGCGGTCGCATTTTATTTATTAGCAGAACAAGTGTCGCAACAAGTTAAAGTCGTACAAAGTGGACAAGGTGCAGATGAAGTATTTGCGGGTTATTTTTGGTATGCTTTGATGGATACAGCAACAGGTTCTGATTTAAAACGTTTTGCATCCTACTATTTTGACCGTTCGCACGACGAATTTTTACAAACGGTTACTCCTGATTATCATGGTGCAGATTATACTTCATCGCTGATTACTGAATTGTTAGCATTTGACGGCGCGACTGAGTTTTTAGATAAAGTATTGCGTATGGATGTAACCACTCTAATCGTAGATGACCCTGTTAAGCGTGTGGATAATATGACAATGGCGTGGGGATTAGAAGCGCGTGTACCATTTTTAGATCACAAATTGGTTGAATTAGCAGCACAAATTCCACCAAAATTAAAGTTACAAGAATCTGGCAAATATCCATTAAAAGCAATAGCACGAAATTTATTGCCCACATCAGTGATTGATCGTCCAAAAGGTTATTTTCCCATGCCGGCTTTGAAATATGTACGTGGCGAATTTTTACATTTTATGCAAGCTATTTTAAATTCAGATAGTTGTCGGCAGCGTGGTTTATTTCAACGCGATTATGTGAATAAATTATTAGACCAACCTGAGCGGTATATGACTAAGTTGAATGGCAGTAAACTATGGCATTTAGCCCTGTTAGAAACTTGGTTACAAGAGCATGTTGGTTAGCATCAACCAAAAGTGTTTTTAATAAAAAACTTAATTATAAGTTATAATCCGATTTGTTTAAAATTAGAAAAAAACATTAATGAGTTATAACAGGGTGTGATAATATCTTTATTGCTCTAGTATTTTTCCTATCTCAGAATATAAATTTACTTAAAGTTTATGTTTTTAGAGTATCGTGATTTGATTTATCAGGGTAGACAGTCTACTATATTTTGCAATGACATTTTATTAACACTAATACTCCTCATGGTTTGCATAAAAAAATGAAATACAGAGAGTAATAATTTAGTAATATGTCGAAATTTTTACTGTCACATACTAGTGTTAAGAAAACCGTAAAAATAGTTGGAGCTGCAAGGATTCTGGTCTTAAATCGTTTAATTGCGGAAGTAGGAATTGGTAGAAAAATTGTTGCCTTTAAGGAAAACGGGTCGCGGCTATGAAATTAAGAAGCAAGATACATTACGGTTACCTAAATAGACATAGCAGATTCGTCAAAAAATTTTAACCGCTAAGTTGACGACAGTGTAAGTGGATTTGTACTAAAAGATTAGTGTAAACTTCTCAAGTAACGGTTCGGATTATGCCTAAATCTGGTCGAATATGATAAGATGTCTCAAAGAGATATTGAGCCCAAAAGTTGATGTTTAGAAGTATGATGGAGTGGCTTTTTATAGTCGTGATCTTGCGTTAAGCTGATTTGTTTGGTATTTATAGCCTACGCTTAAAACAAGAATTCTCTAACTATGGTTCAATAATTGCAGAGTTAAGCATGACATACATACCTTTGCGCTATGACTGATGGATTAGAACATGCTACCACAATATGTCGTTGATTTTTTTGCAGCCTACCAAGATTTATTATGGTTGGTGACTGTTGCGATTGATTTGACTATCACGCTATTACTGTACAGGTTTTTTGGTAAAATGGGGCTGTACTCCATTGTAATCCTTAATATTATGTTAAGTAATTTACAAGGTCCCAAAATTACAGTTATTTTTGGCATGGAAACCAGTTTAGGATTGATTTTATATTCTGGGATATACTTTGCCACCGACCTACTCAGTGAAAACTATGGACGAAGAGAAGCTAATAGAGCTGTGCAACTAGGTTTCGCTACCAGCGTAATTATGGTTTCTATGGTTTCTATCAGTTTATTATTCCTACCTTCCAATCTGCCAGAAACTAAAGACTTCGCCGAACGTGTCCATAACGCTATCGGGAATTTATTTGATTTTACGCCGTTATTTGTATTTGGTTCATTGTTTGTCTACCTAGTTAGTCAAAGCTTTGATGTATGGATATTCCATTACGTGAAAGAAAAAACGAAAGGTAAACATCTCTGGTTGCGTAATAATGTCTCTACTATCACTTCTCAGTCCGTTGACACAGTGTTATACGCATTGATTGTTTGGGCACCGATTGTTGGTTTAGAAAAAGCCTTTTATTTATCCCTAGCTAAATATTTATTTAAAGTTATTATTGCAATTCTGGATACCCCATTTATTTATTGGGCACGTAGTTGGAATGTTGTCGGTAAAGATTGGCATGATGCAGGAGATGGTTACCAGCGAGATTTAGAGCAGCGAAAACGTGACCTAGAACAAAAAAAGCGTGATTTAGAGCAAAAATCTGACACTAAAGATAGCTAACACGACATGTTACCAGCCTCCGTTGTAGAATTTTTCCT
This sequence comes from uncultured Thiotrichaceae bacterium, assembly GCA_964388965.1. Classification (GTDB taxonomy): domain Bacteria; phylum Pseudomonadota; class Gammaproteobacteria; order Beggiatoales; family Beggiatoaceae; genus Albibeggiatoa. Next base: position 70,650 of record CAYMCP010000006.1, read on the forward strand.
AGCCCATCAAGATTTATTGTGGTTGCTGACAATCACAGTAGATTTAACCATTACGCTCGTTCTTTACTGGTGGTTTGGTAAAATTGGCTTGTACGGAGTCGTCGTATTAAATATCATGCTTAGTAACCTGCAAGGTCCTAAATTAACTGTTGTCTTCGGGATGCCGACTAGTCTAGGTGTCATACTTTATTCGGGAATTTATTTCGCTACCGATTTACTTAGCGAACGTTACGGAAAATTGGAAGCTAATCGCGCGGTGCTATTAGGATTTTCTAGTAGCTTAACCGTTGTGATGATTATGACTATTAGCATTTTATTTGTCCCCGCACCCCATGCACAGTTTATACATGATGCGATCACTTTACTATTTGGTTTTACGCCACGTTTTGTATTCGGTTCATTGTTTGCCTATCTGATTAGTCAAAGTTTTGATGTGTGGATTTTTCACTATTTAAAAGAGAAAACCAAAGGTAGGCATTTATGGTTTAGAAATAACGTTTCAACCCTATTGTCACAAGCAGTAGATACCGTACTCTACTCACTAGTAGTTTGGTGGGGTATCGTTGCGTTAGATCGCGCGATACAACTAGGCATTGCCAAATATATTTTTAAAGCTATTATTGCCTTGGTTGACACACCGTTTATTTACTGGGCGCGTACTTGGGATGTTGAAAAGCGTGATTGGTATGATGAACGTAAACATCATTCAAAACAATTTTAATTTTACCCACAGTTTACAAAATCACTGACCAACGATTTTTGTGATGCTGTGCTTGACTCAAGCGTGGAGGATTGTGTGCATGAAAATTGAAAACCATCGTCTTTACTATGACGACGGCAAACCTGTTGAGTTTGTGCAAACGCCTAATATCAGTGATTATGCCCTACAACCGCAATATCTAGTCATGCACTATACCGCAGGTGCGTCGGTCGCCTCTGCCGTGAATACTTTGGTTAATCCACGTATCAGTGCTTCTGCTCATTTGGTTATCGGACGCGACGGCTCAATAGTACAATTAGCTGATTTTACCCAAGTTACTTGGCACGCAGGTCTGAGTTCATGGCAAGATTTAACAAGTTTAAATAAATATTCAATCGGAATTGAGCTAGATAACGCCGGTAAATTGGAAAAATCACAAGATGGTGTTTGGCATACTTGGTATGGTGACATCATTGATAATTCGCAAGTGTTGGAAGCACCACATAAAAATTATCCTACGATTCCTTACGGCTGGCAGTTGTACACACCAGAACAACTATTAATTACATTAGAAATCGCTGAATTACTGGTAAATACATATAAATTAAAAGATATTGTTGGTCATGACGATATTGCACCGCGTCGTAAAACTGATCCAGGTCCGGCTTTTCCGATGAGTAGTTTCCGTTCTCGTATTTTAGGGCGGGCTGATGTTGAAGAAGATGAAGGAATATATCGCACCACCGCGAATTTAAATATTCGTAATGGACCGGGTACAAGTTACCAAAAATTAGACATAGCTCCCCTACCAAAAGGTGTACGTTTACAAATTATCGACGCAGAAGGTGTATGGAAAATGGTACAAGTGCTAGATGAAGTGAAAGGTGAAATGGATATTTCAGGTTGGGTACACAGTAATTACATCGAACGAATTTAGAACATGGCAAATTTTAAAACGCACATATCGGTAGCAGCAATAGGTAGTGGTTTACTATCTACCGTATTTTTAGGTGCTGGCATAGCGTCACCTCAAGATGTTGTCGTATTAGCTGTAGTAGGCACGATTGGTGGTATTTTGCCAGATATTGACCTTGATCACTCCAGCCCTACCAAAATTATGTTCACCTCGCTTGCAATTGTTTTTGCGTTTCTAGTGATGTTTAACAAATCAAACAGCTATTCAATCATTGAATTATGGATTGTTTGGGGAGTAAGCTATGCTCTGATTCGTTACTTAGCATGGCAGATTTTCGCTGATTTAACGAAACATCGCGGCATTATCCATTCACTGATTGCAGCACTTTTTTTCTGGTTTTTCGCCACTGCACTGTGTTATCACATGTTTGATTACTCTCAGACCATATCATGGTTAATTGGTTTTTTTGTATTTTATGGTTTTATCATCCATTTATGTTTAGACGAGTTTTATAGCGTTGATTTCACTAATAAAAGATTAAAAAACTCATTTGGTACTGCGCTGAAAGTCTATGATTATAAAAATTATCAAACTTCTGCAATGATGTTTTTAGCCATGACATTAGCATTTTTAATGACTCCAAATCCGAGCACATTTTTTCAATTAATGAGTAGTGGCACAACTTACTACAACATCTGGACAAATCTATTTCCTAGTGGTATGTGGTTCAATTTATAGGTGAATTATGGCAAAAGACAAAAAGAAAATACCGCTTGCGTATAGCGTTATTATTGGCGTATTAGCGGTTTTAGTAATGATTTTGGTTTACAAACAAGTCTATCTTGGCAGCAAAATTACTAGTAATCTGCCACAGGAACAATTTACTCAAAGCATCGAAGGCTGTTTACAAGAGCATATTCGTCCGAGTTTATTAAAATCATTAACGGCAGAAACACCTATGGTAAAAAATTCATTTGTAGATGTAAACACTCTGTTAAATACTGTGCTTAAAGGTGTATCGTCCTCGATGGTAAAAATGCAAATTACTCAGAATTACATCACAGAAATGAAGTTACTACAAGTTGAAGATTTTTTTGGTAATAACGCCCAAATTCGCATGACTGGTATGGTCGAAATCGCATCAAGTGCGCCTATGGTTGGCAGTATGGATGCCAAAAAAGAATATACGACAACTGTTTACAAGCGTGGTACTGAACACTATTTCAAAGAACTTGCTGTAAAAGGTCAGGATGATGCCAATTGGGAACAGTGGCAATGTGCTAAGACTTTTTAATAGTACAAAACTATTTTTAATTATTATAGAGTTATTATATGTTACCTGAATTATCTGATGTACGTTGGAAAAAATTAGTTGAAGGTAAAATTCAATATAATTTTGAGTTAATGGCAGCGAATATGTTATTAAAACGTGTTATAGCCTCTGTACATCAAGATAATTCACAACAAAATATACAAAAATCTGTCCAAGAAACTTATCAATTTTTTGTCCGTTACCAGTCCATTTTAGAAAATGATATTGCGAATATATTTAGTCATTAAGATTTTCCATGATCGACAAGTCTGAGTTTTTATGGTGAATATGCCAATCAAGATGACGAGACTGAAGTACAAATAAACTTAGGGTACTCGAAAGTGCATCGCCCTTATTTAAAATAAATTATAGGAAAATCATTAAGTTAGTTACGGTCATGCTTTTAGTTGTGCTGGTTTATAGCATTGCAGAAAGATGATTGCGTCAAAGTTTACAAGAACCTAATGAAACTTTGTCTAACCAAATTAAGCAACAGATACAAAATAAGTTTTTATCCGCACAGCCCCAAAATCTGATTGTTCTAGTTGAGTGGTCAGATTTTTTATGCCACAACAGCCTTCTTTCGTCTGCTATCATTTATAGAACCAGTTTAAAATCTTAGCAAATATGTTAAAAAATCAATATTTTCTTTCACATCGTGGAAACAAGGTATGCCTTGTCTCTGCAAAACCTTGCCGCTTTAGATTAATATTCATTTATTTTAAAAATGTCAAATGGGTTCTATAAGATTCCATTCTTTGCACAACGAGACAAATATGAAATTTCCTTATGGTTTAGCGGATTTTGCCGCCCTGATCAATCGCAATTATTATTATGCGGATCGCACACACTACATTGCGTTATTGGAGGACTCAGCCGAACATCTACTATTTTTGCGTCCGCGCCGATTTGGTAAAAGTTTAATTTTAAGCATGTTGGAAAATTACTACGACGTGGCTAAAAAAGACCAATTTGATGCCTTATTTGGACATTTGAATATCG
>CAYMCP010000007.1:0-63172 GCA_964388965.1 uncultured Thiotrichaceae bacterium
CAGATGCAAGCCTATGCTGGAATTGCGTTGGAATAGTTTTTCGGAGTTTTCAGATGAATGGATTTACTTTCTAAAAAATGAAGAAGTCAAAGATAATTTCAAAGCTAAAGGTTTGCAACAAGCTAAAGAAGCTTTAGATTTAATGAAATTATCTGATAAAGAACGGGCAGTTTATGAAGCCCACATTGAAGAACGACGTTATCAATCTAGTCTGTACTTCTCATCTTTTTATGAGGGCAAACAGGAAGGTATTGAACTCGGTAGACAAAATGGATTAAAAGCAACAGCTAGAGCCATGAAACAAGATGGTGAACCGCTTGAAAAAATAGCCCGTTACACTCATATCTATTGAGACAATCGAACAGTTGTAGTCTAATTTACAGGAGTGCAAAACTTGTTTTGCAAATATTAACATGTCAACAATGCCTTTTTTGCGTTTTTAATTTTTCGTTTAAGTATAGCCTAGTATAGTCAATTCCGTAAAATAGGGTATACTAGTGCAAACAGGATATAGCGAAGATTTAAGAAATCGCGTAGTAGATTTCATAGAAAGAGAAGTTTGTGATATTTATCAAGCCATTTCTTTTGCATTAACATAATATCTATTGAGACGGAATTAACTATACTTTCTGTTACACTTTATTCTATAAAAGTATTAAGAGCAGGTGTGACAATGATTGATAGCACTTATCATAAATCAACACCCAACAGAGGTTTGTCGATTGGGATAATTTTGAGTATAATCCTAAGCTTCAATTAAGAATGACGCAAAATACTTTCCCGCTCTTTTGGAAATAGTCACTTGTTTCAATTGACCACGAAAACGTATTGGTTCACGCATCCGTATGTAATTCTTTAACTTTTCTATGCGTAACCGTGTACCAAACACGCCAAACTTTTGTGGTGTGCGAATTGAGAAACTTTCGTCAACATCCTTCCTTTTGTATTTGGAAAATCACGGCTTCTCTTTTAGTTTGATACAACGAAACCTCTTAATACCATTCAAACTGCTGACGAATCGCATTTTTATAAAAATCGTGAGCCGCTTTGAGTGAAAACGGGTTTTTTTTACTAAAATGTTCAAGGAGTTGATTGTAACAATGTCTTACTGTACCGCAGGCTTTGTTTAAATATTGTTGCTCATTTGGTTGGAGTTCGATTTTATGAGCTAGTAACATCGCTTAACTTCCTGAAGAGTCTATCCGAGAACGATATTTGCGGTCGAAATACGCTTACATCGTAACAAATTTAACACCATTTTAGATTTCAAATGGGTTCTATATTTTGCGTATGCGTAAGGTAAGCATATAATTAAACTAATAGGATATGTTTATGAAACGTTTTATCTTGCTATTTATATTACTATATCACAATCCTGTGTGGGCACAAGATTTACAAGTTGTTGACAGAGGATTAAATTGGATCGAGTTGGTGTTGCAATTGCCGGACTTGTCTGATCCGCTACAAACAATTAGCGTTGACGATCAAATTTATCAACGTATTGTGATTGGGCAATGGGCGAAAACGAAACAAGTCGGCTATCCTGAATTACCCATGTTAGCCACTTTAGTACAGGTGCCGGAAAAGGGTGAAATTCGGATTGAAAATATTGAGTTGACAGAAAATACACTAACGACAACAGATATTTATCCCGTTCCGCAACCAATAGCACTTGAATCAGGTGAAATCAGTGAACGGTTTACGCGCAATACTCAAGCCTATGAATCTACTCAATTATATCCTGACACTTGGTTAAAATTAGGCGAGCGGGCAATATTACGTGGCGAATCGGTTATGCAAATCAAAGTTTATCCCGCACGATGGCACGCTCAAAATAAAACATTACATTACTTGAGTCAGTTACGTTTTCGTCTCGTATTCAGCGAACCGTTATCGCTCGATTCCCGTCCAATTCGCAAAGCAGAAACCAATTTCGATGCGCTGTTACACAATATTATCAACGACTATAAGCCACGCTTACAACGCGCAGAAGCATCTACACCCATTCCATTTACACCACAACGCTATACAGTCAGTTTTGAAGTGAATGCAAGAGGAATTTATCAAATTCGATACAATGAGTTATTACAAGCTGGTATACCTGAAGTTTGTCTGAAACAAGGACAATTTGTGTTGTATGTCAAAGATCAGCAGATTATGCCATTAGTCATTGCGAAAAATCCGCGCCGCTTTAGCGAAGGCGATACAATTGAATTTTATGCTAATACTTACAAGGATTCTTATACCGATAGTAGTATTTTTCGTTTAGATTGCTGGCAGTTAGAACAACCCAATGTCGATATTGAAACCACAGTTTATGACGAACCAGTGAAATTAGGTAACTTTATTGATGGAACGGTAAGCGGTAGCGGTATCGTGCAACCCTATTTTATGGAAAGTTTACACTATGAAAAAGACGGCACATATTGGACTGAAACACCAAATGCACCGGAACAAGATTACTGGTTTTGGTTTAGCATCTTTGCCCCAGCCGAGAAAAAAGCTTATTTAAACGCTTATTCAATCTATCCGATAGAAGAACCTGTAGCAACTTTACGGCTTGGATTACAAGGTGCCTCAGCAGCACCACCTGAACCACATCATCACATTGTTTTTTCTATTAATGATATTCAGGTCGGTGAAACTTACTGGAATGGTAGTGCTTATCATATTACAGAAATTCCCTTTTCTAGCACCATACTCACAGAAGGAACTAATCTTGTTAGCTTGAATGCCCCTAAAGACACAGGAGTAGAAAATGATGTGAGTTATTTAGATTGGGTAGAGCTTGATTTTCCTAGCAAATTTTCTACACGAAACAGTATGCTAAAATTTACATTACGCGGCACGGGCGAACGACAACAAATCACAGTAGACGGCTTTAAAATACCTACTACGCTTGCTTATGATGTCACTGATCCCTATCGCATTAAACAAATTACCAATTTAACCATTGATAAAGCGGCAGATGATACTTATCACGCGACGTTTGATTTAGTTGTAAATGGTGAACAAACTTACTTCATTCTATCGAGTAATCGCACTAAGTCCGTAAGTAATATGCAGTTACTTCCTAATCCTACGTTACGCAATGCGCAGTTAGGTGCAGATTACATCATGATTACAATTCCAGAATTTACCGAAGCTGTGCAACCATTAATCACACATCGGCAAAATCAGGGATTACGCACAATGTTGGTCACAGTAGACGATATTTATCGTGAATTTAGTGAAGGTTTACCCAATCCACAAGCAATCAAAGATTTTCTAAGTTACGCTTACCGTCATTGGACAAAGCCCGCACCACGTTATGTTACTTTGTTTGGTTCAGCTACCTTTTTGTACAAAGATGAATATAAAGAGGACGGTAAAAAACATACCTTAGTCCCCACTTATTTCACAGCAACACGTTATGGGGTAACGCCTGATGATAATTGGTTTGTCAGTGTTGACGGAGATGATAGATTAGCTGATATGGCAATTGGACGTTTGCCAGCAAAAAATATCCAAGATGCAAATGTTATTGTTGAAAAAATCTTAGCTTATGAGAACAATTTCAATGATCCTCCAAGACGAGTATTGCTTGTCGCCGACCGTGGCGCGGAATTTAGATCAGCTAGTGATCAATTGGAACCATTTTTAGAAAAACGTCGCTCATTTGCGTATAAAGTGTATTTAGACGATTATGGTAAAGATACTAAGCTTGCCACCCAACAAATTATTGATTATGTTAATGAAGGTGTGTCTATTGTGCAGTATGTTGGTCACGGACATATTGAATTGTGGTCAGCATCAAACTTATTTAATAATGATAGTTTAATATCACTGGCAAATGAAGGTAACTATACGTTTATGATAGCATTGAATTGTTTAAATGCGTATTTTAGCGATATGCTTAAAGATTCATTAGGAGAGAACTTTATTACCATAGATAAAAAAGGAGGAATTGCTTCATTTTCATCTTCAGGTTTTGGTTATTTGTGGGAATATCAACTACTAAATGATTACTGGTATCGTTCTGTGTTCATTGATGGACAAACTATTCTAGGTGATACGGTTACAGCGGCAAAAGTTACTGCGTTTAGTTATGGTGCAAGCAGGGATATTTTAAGTACGTTAATTTTGCTTGGCGATCCTGCAACAAATCTACGCTTACCTTAGCGTCAGTACCTGATGTAAATTATTTTCTACACCCCATGCGCGCGGCGAACCATTTACCCTAAGCGTGTGGGGTTTATCGCATCTTCAAAAAATAACCACAACTGCATAACTCCTAAAATTGTAGCCTATCCCACACATTACATTATTATTTGTCGTACATTTACCCTCCTATATCACTCAAGTTTAAATTAAAAATTCAAATAAAATCATATATATAAAACAAAAAAGCTACTTGGCACATATATTGAGAAACAAACATATATATAAAAGTTTGTATTAAATCATCATCGTTCACTTGTTAGGAGAGATTAGTATGCGTCAATGTGCAATTTATGGTAAAGGTGGTATTGGTAAATCAACGACCACTCAAAACTTAGTAGCGGGTTTAGCTGAATTAGGCAAAAAAGTCATGATTGTGGGCTGCGACCCTAAAGCGGACTCAACTCGTTTGATTCTTCACTCTAAAGCACAAACCACTGTTATGCACTTAGCGGCTGAAGCAGGTACAGTTGAAGATTTAGAATTAGAGGATGTATTGTCAGTTGGTTACGGCGGCGTGAAATGCGTTGAATCAGGTGGTCCAGAGCCCGGTGTTGGCTGTGCAGGTCGTGGCGTTATCACTGCAATTAACTTCTTAGAAGAAGAAGGCGCGTATGAAGAAGATTTAGATTTTGTATTCTACGACGTATTAGGTGACGTTGTATGTGGTGGTTTTGCGATGCCAATTCGTGAAAACAAAGCACAAGAAATTTACATTGTTGTATCTGGTGAAATGATGGCAATGTATGCAGCAAACAATATTGCAAAAGGGATTGTGAAATATGCAAACTCTGGTAGTGTACGTTTAGCGGGTTTGATTTGTAACAGCCGTAATACTGACCGCGAAGATGAGCTTATCGAAGCTTTAGCAACACGTTTAGGTACGCACATGATTCACTTTGTACCGCGTGACAATGCAGTACAACATGCTGAAATCCGTCGTATGACAGTGATTGAATTCAATCCCAAATGTAAACAAGCGGATGAATACCGCACATTATCGCAAAAAGTGATTGACAACAAAAAGTTAGTCATTCCTACACCGTTGAGCATGGACGAATTAGAAGAATTATTAATGGAATTCGGCATCATGGAAGAAGAAGACGAATCAATCGTTGGTAAAACAGCAGAAGAATTAGCAGCAGAAGCTTAATTTTCCAGCTTTTAGGAGTGCAAAACTTGTTTTGCTTGAGCAGAATAAATTCTGCACTCCTTAATCAGAATTTTTTCAGGTTATGGCGCGTTTTGATTCTCAACGCCTTAGCCTTACTCTTTAAAGTTGCCTTGATCGCTTACTGGCGGTGGCATTGCAGGAGAGCATTACATGTCAACAATGAATCGTGAAGAAACAGAAGCCCTCATCCAAGAGGTTTTAGAAGTTTATCCAGAAAAAGCAAAGAAAGATCGTGCAAAGCACTTGGCTGCTAACGATACGAGCTTAGAAAAATCAAGCAAATGTATCACTTCCAACAAAAAATCATTACCCGGTGTAATGACTATTCGTGGCTGTGCTTACGCGGGTTCAAAAGGTGTGGTTTGGGGTCCTATCAAAGACATGATCCACATTTCGCATGGACCTGTTGGTTGTGGTCAATATAGCCGTGCGGGTCGTCGTAACTACTATGTAGGTACAACTGGCATCAACACTTTCGGTACAATGAATTTTACTTCTGACTTTCAGGAAAAAGATATTGTATTCGGTGGTGACAAAAAATTAGCTAAAATGTTAAGCGAGATTGATCAATTATTCCCATTAAACAAAGGGATTACCGTTCAATCTGAATGCCCAATTGGTTTAATCGGTGATGACATCGAAGCGGTTTCTAAAAAAGCAGCGAAAGATTTGAAAAAACCAGTTGTGCCAGTACGTTGTGAGGGTTTTCGTGGTGTATCACAATCTTTAGGTCACCATATCGCAAACGATGCAGTACGCGACTGGGTCTTACATAACCGTGATGACGATCATAGTTTTGAAACAACACCTTATGATGTAACCATTATCGGCGACTATAATATTGGTGGTGATGCGTGGGCTTCTCGTACCTTATTGGAAGAAATGGGTTTACGTGTTATCGCTCAATGGTCTGGTGACGGCACCTTGGCTGAAATGGAAAATACGCCAAAAGCGAAATTAAACTTGTTACACTGCTACCGTTCAATGAACTACATTTCTCGTCACATGGAAGAAAAATATGGTATCCCTTGGATGGAGTACAACTTTTTTGGTCCGACTAAGATTGAAGAGTCTTTACGCAAAATTGCAGCGTTTTTTGATTCTACTATTCAAGCCAAAGCTGAAGCCGTTATCAAAAAATACCGTGCTGAAATCGATCCCATCATCGCTAAATATCGCCCTCGCTTAGAAGGTAAACGGGTTATGTTATATGTTGGTGGTTTACGTCCGCGTCACACGATTGGTGCTTATGAAGATTTAGGTATGGAAGTGGTTGGCGCAGGTTATGAATTCGCGCATAACGATGACTATGACCGTACTTTGAAAGAAATGGGCGATGCAACATTATTGTACGATGATGTGACTGGTTATGAATTTGAAGAATTCGTGAAAAAAATCAAACCTGACTTGATTGGTTCTGGCATTAAAGAAAAGTATATTTTCCAAAAAATGGGTATCCCGTTCCGTCAAATGCACTCTTGGGACTACTCAGGTCCTTATCACGGTTATGATGGTTTTGCTATCTTTGCGCGTGACATGGATATGACTTTGAATAATCCATGTTGGGGTAAATTGCGCGCGCCTTGGTTAAAACCTGAACAAGCAGCCGACGCAGTAGCAAAAGCCGCTTAATTATCAAAGACAGTCGTATTTTCGTTTTTTGACCATAGATTGAACAGCTTTTACTAACATGGTAAGACTGTTCATCTATCATAACCAATCCGTTCACACCCGCCCGTGTTAAATCTGTTATTCCGCCTACCAATTGTTACTAGCAATTCTCGTTTTGAAAATACGCTTTCTCTTTAAAAACAATCATGTATGCGATAAAAATATCTATCCTGTTTATATTCATAACTCATCAAAAAATAAAAAAATTTCTAAAATAAAGATGATTGAATCTCGTTTAATCCTGCTTGTTGTATAATTAACAATACAGTTTATTCATTTTACAGTGTGGTTTTTGCAACGTTTGTGATATATTTGACACAAGTTTTAGACAAATTTCTCTTAAAGGTTATTAAATCAAAATGTTAAACAACAAAACACACTATGAGATACTAGGCATTGAGCCAGAGGCTAAACCAGACGAGATTAAACAAGCAGGTCAGCACAGTCTCGCCCTAGCAAAGCAGGAATATGAGAAGCAAACTAACAATTACAAAAAGGCTTACAGCTTATTAATTCAAAAAGATACGGATTCAAATTTGCGCCAAAAAGCCATGAAATTGCTGGGTTTAGATGGTGAAAAAATCAATGTCGATATTGTTCGAGAAACAACACAAGACGCGCTGAAAGCCGCTAAATTGGATTACGAGAGAAGAACTAACGAGGTGAAAAAAGCCTTTGCTGTATTGGGTAGCGAGGAAAAACGTGAGGCTTATGACAACCAATTGTTGTTGCAACAAGAACAAGCTAAACGACGTGAAAAGGCAAGTAAACAAGCTAAACTAGCAAAAGCGCGTGGTGAACGAAAAAAAGGCAGTTTTTTAGGTACGCTATTACGTTGGATACTGTTTTTATTAGTCACTGGTGTGTTGGTTAAATTTTACTTTGATAATCCAGAGCTTATCCAACAGTGGTTAGCTCAGATAGGATTAGGATGAGCAAAGCACACTGTAAGCAGAGCTTCGGTGCAGTACGCTAAAATAGGATTTGGGAGTTGCATCCTCGTGACCATGCTCCCGCCTAACAAAAGGCGCACCAGCCGTCTACCTAAATTTGATGCAGTACGTCAATAGCAGCTACGCGCGGCGATAACCTAAGTGTAATAAACAAGGTGTTAAAATCAATGTGAGTAAGGTTGCGAAAGCTAAACCGCCTGCAATCGAAGTGGACAATTGAACCCACCATTGCGTGGATGGCGCGCCAAAAGTAACTTCACGAGTCACTAAGTCGATATTCATCGATAATACCATCGGTAGTAAGCCTAAAATAGTCGTTGTTGTAGTTAAAAATACAGGACGTAAACGCTGGGCACAAGTTCGTAAAATCGCCTCTTCGGCACTCATCCCTGCACGATAATATAAATTAAATGTATCAATAAGCACAATATTGTTGTTCACTACGATACCGGCTAAGGCGATTACTCCAATACCACACATGACAATACCAAACGGTTGTTGCATAATTAATAAACCAATTAACACCCCGATTGTAGATAAAATCACGGCACTTAAAATTAAAATAGTCTGGTAAAAACTATTAAATTGCGCAACTAAAATAATCATTATAATAAATATAGCGATACCAAATGCCTTAGACAAAAATACCTCTGCTTCACGTTGTTCTTGATCTTCACCTTTAAAAGTTAAATTCACAGTATCTGGAAATTTTTGCTCTTTAAGCCATTGACGAATTTCTATTAATTTATCATTAACTAACATTCCTTCAGCAACATCCGTTTGTACTGTATACACTCGTTTTTCATCGCTGCGCTTAATTGTGCCGATTTTAGGCTGTGAAACGCGCTCTATAAATAAACTTATTGGCACTGTACCTTGTGGCGTAACGATGCGCAGTTGATCTAATTTTTCTAAATGACGGTCTTGTTCTGGAAAGCGAACCCGGATATCCAATTCTTCGTCAGCATCATTAGGGCGATATTCACCAACAAAAATACCATTAGTAACAAGTTGTACGGCATTACCAACTGTACTAATATCAGCATTAAAACGACTGGCTTGTTCTCTATCAACTTTAATTGTCCAATCAATACCAGCTAAAGGGCGATTGTCTTCAATATCCACCAGTCCATTAAGTTGCTCTAATCCCTTAGCAAGCTTATCTGTCGCCGCTAATAGTTGATCGGGATAAATTGAACTAACTTGAATTTGAATTGGTTTACCTTCAGTTGGACCGCCATCCTCCTTACGCACTTCGATAATGACGCCTGCAATATGCGCAACACGTTGACGTACTTCAGTTAAAATCTGACTTGCAGGACGGTGTTGTTGCCAATCAGCAAATTCTAATTGAATCATACCAATTGCATCAGATGGCAATTCTCGTTCTCCGCCGTCTAAAATGCCAGATAAGGTATAAATGCTTTTAAATTCTTGTTTTTCGTTTTGTAAAGCTAAAATTTGTTGCTCGACTTGTTTAACGACTGTGTCACGTTCCAGTACAGACAAATCGCCGCGTGTTCGGACGTGGACGACTGCATTTTGTGGTTCAACATCGGGAAAGAATTCAAGACCTTTACCATAATGTGCATATAACGTATTGACTCCAATTAACATAAAAATCGATAAAAATAATATAAGCAATGGAAAATGTAATAATACGCGCATCATACGCACATATACGCCAGTTATACCGCCAATACTATCTAAGGGTGCATGATCATGATTGGTAACTTTTAAGCTACTGGGCACACCGACTAATGTACCTAATGTTGGCATAAAAATCAGTGCTACGAATAGAGAGGCGACTAAGGTTGCTAAAATGGTCATGGGTAAATATCTCATGAATTCACCGATGACACCAGGCCAAAATAATAACGGCATAAATACTGCCAATGTCGTTGAAGTTGAACCAATAATTGGTAATGCCATCCGTTTAGCAGCAAGTGAATACGCTTCAAATCGTGACGCACCTTCAGACATTTTTCTATCAGCAAATTCAGTCACAATGATTGCGCCATCAATCAGCATTCCAGACGCTAAAATTAAGCTGAATAAAACCACAATATTCAACGTCACACCCATATTGGCTAAGGCTAAGATGCCAAGTAAAAATGACCCTGGAATCGCAATTCCAACGAGTAATGCTGTCGGCAAACCTAAAGCAGCAACGATGACAATAAAGACTAGGATAATGGCACTTAATACATTATTTTGTAAATCTTTTAAAATGGTGCGCACATCGTTAGATTTATCTTGAATTAAACTAATTTTAACATTTTCTGGCAACTGTTGCTTGGTTTGATTAACTATATAACGTACTTTTTCAATGGTATCAATGATATTAGTACCAATCCGTTTAGAAATTTCTAAGCTTAATGCTGGCTGACCATTAATACGGGCAAATGTGGTTGCATCTTTAAATGTACGCCTGACTTCAGCAATATCTTTCAGGGTCACGACGTGGTCGCCGTCGGCTTTAACAGGTAAATCTAAAATATTTTGTAAACTTTCAAATACACCCGGTACTTTAACATTAAAACGTCCTTGACCACTGTCTAATGCGCCTGCCGCGACCAATATATTATTGCGTGAAAAAAATTGAAATATCTCCTCATACGAGAGTTGGTAACTTTCAACTCGTAATGGTTCGACAATAATTTCAACCACTTCTTCACGTTTCCCCCCAATTTCTACTTTTAATACTTCAGGAATAGATTCAATACTATCTTTTAAACGTCGCGCTAAAGTTAGCAAAGTACGCTCTGGGACATCGCCTGCAAGTGCAACAACTAAAATTGGAAATAAGGCAATATTAACTTCATTAACGATAGGTTCATCGGTTTGCTGCGGTAATTCGGCTTTGGCAATATCTACTTTTTGGATTACATCGCGTAATGCTGTATCGCTATCAAATCCGGCATCAAATTCCAGCATGACTGACGCAAAGCCCTCACCCGCAATCGAAGTCATTTCTTTTACTCCTTCGATAACACGCAATTCCTTTTCTACCGGTCGCACTAGTAGACGCTCTGCATCGGAAGGAGAAATGCCCTCATGTGTCATTGAGACGTAAATAATCGGAATAGCAACATCAGGATCGGATTCTTTAGGCATATTGATATAAGCTATTGATCCCCAAAACAAAATAAATACGAGTAATAAAATAACGGTACGAGAACTGCGAATTGCTGCATCAATGAGCGTATTTATCATTTGATGTCCTAAATTTTAATAAACCAATAGAAGTGCATTATATGGGATTTTCAATTTTAGATCGGCAATTTTGATGCACTTGATAATTTTTAATTTAATCGAACAGAAATGTGTCTTGATTTTTACCTGCTGACAACGGACATTATTTAATGATATTGACGTTAGAGCTGGCTAAACCCAGTTAATTATTTTACTAAAGGCTTTAAAGTCGTAGGACACGGGTGCGTTCAATTAGGCGATGACGCAGTGCATCATCACAAGGAAAAATCTCGTTCTGCGCACTGCGTAGAATCAACTACCGACGTACCTGCGTCACGCAAAAACAATTTTCCTCGTTCCAGCGGAGACTATTGGGATGAGGAAATGGGTATGTCCTAAGACTAGGGTATCAAAATGAGAATTGCTGGTAGTTATTAAAAAAAGCTTGATATTGGAAACCTAAAGCTTTAGAATCGCTTGCTTTTATTAAACCGTTTGAGAGCAGCCTAATAATGAAAACCTTTAGCGCGAAGCCAGCAGAAGTGAAGCGTGACTGGTTTGTGATTGACGCAGAAAGTATGGTTCTAGGTCGTTTAGCGACAGAGGTAGCACGTCGTTTGCGCGGAAAGCATAAGCCAGAGTATACACCGCATACAGATACAGGTGATTATATCATCATTATCAATGCAGAAAAAGTACGAGTAACAGGGCGTAAAGAAACAGACAAAATGTACTACCACCATACGGGCTTTCCCGGTGGTATAAAAGGCGTATCATTAGATAAAATGAGAGCTTCACATCCTGAGCGTATTATTGAGGAAGCAGTAAAAGGTATGTTACCTAAAGGGTCTTTAGGACGTGACATGTTTCGTAAATTAAGAGTGGTTGCAGGTTCAGAGCACAATCATACGGCACAACAACCCATTACTTTGACGTTATAAACAGGTATTTAAAGATGGAACAATTTTACGGTACAGGTAGACGCAAAAATTCTAGTGCACGGGTGTTTGTGCGCCCTGGCGATGGAAAAGTTACGATTAATGGCAAGAGCTTAGAAGACTACTTCGGTCGTAAAACAGCACGTATGGTTGTCCGTCAGCCGTTAGATGTTACTGATATGCACGAACGTTTTGATGTGTATGTGACTGTAGCAGGTGGTGGTACGACAGGTCAAGCGGGGGCAATTCGTCATGGTTTGACTCGTGCGTTAATCGAATATGATGAAACTTTGCGTTCTCCATTGCGTAAAGCGGGTTTTGTGACTCGTGACGCACGCGAAGTTGAGCGCAAAAAAGTAGGTTTACATAAAGCGCGTAAACGCCCTCAATACTCAAAACGTTAAGTTTTTTTCAATTTTCTCCTCAATGCACAAGGTGGTTCAGTACCATCAAATTAAGCGGAAATCATAGGTTGCATAAGCGATAGCGTCGTGCGCCAATGGACGTGAGAGTTATAAAAATCGGTGTATGACGCTCGCTTATACACCTTACAAAAATAATGTTTTGCTTGTGTAATCTAGGTTAATTTAATTAAATCAGGTAATTTATTTGGCGTTTGGATTTTAAAACGTTTTTCGCGGTTGGTTTCACCACTCAATAATGTGATGTGTGATTTAGGCACTGCAAATATTTTTGCTAAGAATTTAATTAATGCTTGATTAGCTTTATTGTCAACAGGTGGTGCTGTGATTCTAATTTTTAATCTATCTCCATAGATGCCAACTATTTCCGTTTTACTGGAACGCGGCTGCACATAAACAGCTAATAATAAATCTTGATGATCCCATTGATAAAAATTACTCATTATCCAGCCTTTCCAATCCAAAGTCTTAAATGGTGACATCAGCTACGACACTATCACTCGCATGTTGGCATCACCTGCGCAAACATACAAGAATTTGTGGTTGCACGTCAAACCTTCCAACACAAACTGCAAGAGAATTTGCCGCAAATCAAAGCATTTGATAACGCACAGCCCATCTTCCAAAGTCATCGCCAGTTCACCCAATTCACTAAAAGCGCATCATCTCATAGGATTAGGTTGTCAAAATGAGAATTGCTGATAAGTTGAGTATGATGCCAGTCAAAAAATACTTGTAATTTATGGTACAAAAAAATATAATTCTTCGTCTATTGTAACAGGCGCGTAGCTCAGTGGTAGAGCATCACCTTGACATGGTGGTGGTCGGTGGTTCGATCCCACTCGTGCCTACCAATTATTTTATATCTCCTACTTTTCTCCAATTTCCTTTGAATTTGCTTACAGAATAAATTTTGCGTTCCTGCTGATTTGCGGGATGAATTTTACTGCGCATTATCGATTACCGTTGTAAAGTTTGGGTTAAATGAGGTCGAATGGTTTGCAAAATTGCTTTTAAAATGCGTGGATTACCGGCAATAACATTCCCTGTTGCAAAATAATCGTGTCCACCTCCAAAATCAGAAACAAGTCCACCTGCCTCCTCAATTAACAATATACCTGCCGCCATATCCCAAGGTTGTAAACCAATTTCCCAAAATCCATCTAAACGCGCTGATGCCACATAAGCTAAATCAAGTGCCGCTGAACCGGGACGACGTAAATCCGCAACTTGTTGTAACATAACTTTAAACATTGCTAAATATGCGTCAATATGCTGTTGATATTTAAAAGGAAAACCAGTACCAATTAAGGCATTTTGCAACGATGGCAAACGAGAAACACGCAACTTGTGTCCATTTAATTGCGCACCTTGTCCACGAACCGCCGTAAATAATTCATCACGCAATGGGTCGTATATGACACCAATTTCTAAACGATTTTTATAACGCAACGCAATTGAAACAGAAAATTGAGGATTGCCATGTAAAAAATTAGTTGTCCCATCCAATGGGTCAATTACCCACTCATATTCTACTTTGCCCTGCTGTAAACCACTTTCCTCAGCTAAAATTGCATGATCTGGATAAGCCTTATGTATCACGTCGATAATACTTTGTTCTGCATTCCTGTCTACTTCGCTGACAAAATCATTTTGTCCTTTAATATCAATGTGTAATTCATGTCGTTGATCAAATCCACGTAAAATTTGATTTCCAGCGCGACGCGCAGCAGTAATGGCAATATTGAGGGTTGGATTCATAATTTTTCTCTCAAGAAACAGTCAGATTCTACACTATTCTTACAATATCCGTTTTAGTTTAATTATCGTATTGATGGAAAATAAACAAATCTAAGACAAATGAAATCTTTTTAACTTCAGCTTCTGCTGCGGTTGAACTAGATAAAGCAGAAATATCAAAAGGGGGTTGTACTTCAATAATTTCGCTAAATTGATTGGTTTGTTTCAAATCTTGCAAAAAACGTTTATAAATTAATAATGCTCGTCGATAATCATTTGTTGTAGATTCAATACTGGCATTTATTCTAAGCCCTTGCACAAAATATGGATGTTCATTCGATGTGATTTGTTGAGCCGTTTTTGATAATAGACTACGTTCAGCATCACTTACCCCCCAAATCAGTTTATCAAGCTGAATAAGACGATTTTGCACCAAAATTTGGCTTAAATTAACAAGCATATTATGTGGTGAAATGTGTTGTTTAGTCAAAATCCGTCCGTAATTAACCACAGATCGAATTATCTCAATATCATTAGGTAAATTAGGCTGTAATGCTCTTAATTCATCTATTTTTTGCTGATGGTTTTTAATTTGTTGTTCGATTAATTGGGTTTGGGTTTGTATTTGCCACGCCTCAAGTGTTTTTAGACTGGCATAACTTGTACTACTTAGTAAAAAAATAACAGACAGACTATATAACGTTAAACGTAAGCGATGATAAGTAAAATAGCGGGTATCAGTTGATTTTGCATAGTGATTTTGCGGCGAATTTTGCAATAAATAATAACTAACCAAACGGTGTAAACAACCCATTTCTAGTAATTGTTGCTCATTTTTCATAAAATCACTACAGCTAACCAATTTTATATTGATTTCTGGTATATCATTATGTTGCAAATATAGCGTTAATTGTTCGATATAGCTCGATTGTGCTAACAAAATAACATTTAATTCTGCTGAAGGTGGTAAACTGCGAATTGAGCCTAAATAGCGTTGAGTGATAGTCATCTGTTTAATGACCGATACAGCATAATTTGATAAATCAGCCTCAGCTAGCGCGACTAGGCGACTTAATTGTAATTTTTGATTAACAAAGAAATTTTGGCGTAAACCTTGTGCGCTGTGTAAATTAATTTTCGGCGTATGTGTGACTAGTAGTGTGTAAGGATAGCTGTCAAAATAATTAAGTAAAAATTCACTAAGTAGTGGTATAGAAAAAATACCAGCAAGTGGAACTTTAGTCTTGTTAATTATATTTATCCAAGGTTCAAACAATTCAGGACTGGTGATCGCTGAAAATAATACTTTATCATCACCACGTCCCTGTTTTTCCCTTCCTTGTACAGTAGCATAGCTGTAAGGCGTATGTTCAAAAAAACGTTTTTTTCTAAGAGTGAGTAAATCTTGCCTGTCCTTGCCAACAACGTGCGGCACCGCGACATGGCGGTATTCTTCGTGTACGCTGTCTACTAAAATGAAAATCGGTACTTCAAAATTTAATTGTAAATAAGCGACAAAATCAGCAATATCTGCTTCATTGTTCTGAAATCGTCCTACTTCTTGCAATATATCGCTTTTTTTAGCAGCTTGGTAAGCGACGAGTTCATAATCTGTTAGGTGAAGTATCCGTTTTTTCATGTGTTAAGAATAATATTTTATCCTTTCAATGCTTCACTTACCGCGAGTAATTTTTGTTTTGCACTCGTTAAAATCGGTCTAATCTCAGGGCGTACCGACAAACCAAACACTGTTTCAGGGTCTAAAAAGACAACAACAATTTGACCATTACCTGCATCACGTACCAATACATTACATGGCATCACACTACCAATATCGGGATCAATTTCAATCATTTGATTGGCTAATGGCGGATTACACGCGCCTAAAACCAAATAACGCGACATATCAATATCCATTTTTGCTTTTAATATGCTATCAATATTCATCTCAGTCAACACACCAAATTGATGCGCTTTTAAAGTGTCGGTTACTTTTGCAACCGCTGCGTCAAAATCCATTTCCAATATAACGCTAAAAGCAAATGACATCGGCACAAACTCCTATGTTTAAATAAAGGTCGCTATAAAATGATAGAAAATATAGACATTACCGCAAAACGGCAAAAAACGTCGCCATTCTTTCATGAACCAATACCTTTGTCAATGATATGATTTTGATGGATTTCACTGTATTTTATCGTTACTGTACCCGGCAGCAAGAAATGCAAGAAATAGCTGCACGACGATTTACTCCGCCGTCTGAATATAAAATAATATAAAATTGTGCACTGCACAAAATAACAGTAATTTGCTATACTTTGACTCAATAAAGTAAATGGTCAATTAAATTATGAGTCAACACTACCTCACTCCACTTTTTACACCTAAATCTATCGCCGTTTTTGGAGCCAGTAGCAGCCCTGATTCAGTTGGTAGTATTGTATTTAAAAATTTGTTAGAAGGTGGTTTTAAAGGCGCACTTTACGCGATTAATATTAAATATGAAAAGATATTTGAACAACCTGTTTATCGTAATATCAAAGAGATAGGCAAACCTATAGACCTTGCTATCATCACCACTCCCGCAAAAACGATTCCCCACATTATGGAATCTTGTGGCGAGGCGGGTGTTAAAACAGCCGTGATTTTATCGGCAGGATTTAGAGAAACCGGCACTGAAGGTATACGTTTAGAACATAAAGTTGTCGATATTGCTAAACGCAATGGGATACGTTTTCTTGGACCCAACGCTTTGGGTATCATGCGACCAAGTATCCATTTTAATGGTACGTTTTTCAAAGGCGACGCTAAAAAAGGTAATCTTGCCCTTATTTCACAATCCGGTGCGCTGTGCACTGCAGTATTAGATTGGGCTGAATCAAATAATTTAGGTTTTTCCGCAGTCGTTTCAGTCGGGACAACTGCTGATTTAGATTTTGGACAAATTTTAGATTTTCTCGTATCAGACCCACAAACACACGGTATTTTATTGTATATCGAAGGTATTCATGACGCGCGTAGTTTTATGAGTGGTTTACGTGCTGCGGCAAGGATTAAACCTGTAATCGTGATCAAAAGTGGTCGTTATGAAAATGTTTCTCAAGCAGTAACTTCACACAGTGGTGTACTATTCGGGCGTGATGATGCGTTTGATTCTGCATTGCAACGCGCAGGTGTAGTACGGGTTGCGACGTTTGGACAATTATTCTCGGCTGCGAAAACACTGGCTTCACGTTATAAAGCGCAAGGTAATCGTTTAGTAATTATTACCAATGGCGGTGGACCCGGTGTCATGGCAACTGACCGTGCGACAGAGTTAGGTATTCCATTAGCACAATTGTCACAAACAACGATTAATGCACTACATAAAGTTCTCCCACCAAAATGTTGGTCACGAGGTAATCCGATTGACATTGTCAGTGACGCAACACCGCAACGTTACAAAGATGCACTGAATATTTGCCTAGATGCTAATGAAGTTGATGCACTTATTGTCATTTTAACGCCACAAGCAATGACACAACCTATTGAAGTTGCTCAAGTTGTTGTAGAGTTAGCAAAAAAATCGACTAAACCATTAATTGCTTGTTGGATGGGTGGTGCTCAAGTGGGAGCTGCACAAAAATTATTTGCAGAAGCGCGTATTCCAGATTTTCGTTTACCAGAATCAGCAGTAGAATCTTTCTACTTTTTGTCCTCATACGATACGAATCAACAGCTTTTATTACAGGCTCCCTCAGCTTCGACAGGCGAAAATGCAGTGCGTCCCGATACGGAAGGTGCAAGAATCATTATTGAAAGCATATTAGCGGAACGACGCAAAGTATTGACAGAAATGGAGTCTAAAGCTTTACTCGGTGCATTTAGAATCCCTGTTGTGACAACCGCAATTGCACGTACCGCTAATGAAGCACTCGTTTTAGCAGAATCGATTGGTTTTCCAATTGTAATGAAAATAAATTCACCCGATATAACGCATAAAAGCGATGTCGGCGGCGTAAAATTAAACATTACCAATGCTCAGGCAGTACGTGACGCATTCAAATGTATTGTGAAAAGTGTAGAGCAACATTGTCCCACAGCGCGCTTAGATGGCGTAACAGTAGAACGCATGATTAATAAACCCAATGGGCGTGAATTAATGGTTGGTATTATACGTGACCCTGTGTTTGGACCTGTCATTAGCTTTGGTATGGGCGGTACTATGGTGGAGGTATTGGATGATATCGCGGTAAGTTTGCCACCATTAAATAATTATTTAGTTAATACTTTGATTAATAAAACTCATGCAGCGCGTTTATTAGCGCAATTTCGTAAAATGCCGCCTGCTAACCGTGAAGCATTAGAACAAGTATTATTACGGGTTTCAGAGATGGCTTGTGAACTACCTTGGATTCGGGAAATGAATATTAACCCATTGATTATTGATGAAAAAGGGGTTATTGCGGTAGATGCCAGAATCGTTGTAGATTATTACACGCCGAATCCAGATCGTTACGCACACATGGCTATTTATCCTTACCCTGCGCACTTGGTAGAACATTGGCATTTACCAGATGGCACGGATATGGTGATTCGTCCGATTCGTCCAGAAGATGCTGATATTGAACAAGAATTTGTCCGTGATTTATCGGATGAGGCGAAATACTTTCGTTTTATGCAGAGTCTATCAGAGCTTACGCCAACAATGTTGGTACGTTTTACACAAATTGATTACGATCGTGAAATGGCGTTAATTGCTGTAACAGTATCGGAAGGCAAAGAAATGGAAGTAGGCGTAGTGCGCTACTCAATTAATCCTGATGGTGAAAGTTGTGAGTTTGCCCTTGTTGTTTCGGATAAATGGCAACATCGCGGCATTGCACATCGTTTAATGACTTCTTTAATGAATGCGGCACGACATCGTGGTTTAAAAATGATCGAAGGTGAAGTATTAAGTAATAATCACAACATGTTGAAATTGATGCACAAACTTGGTTTTAATTCTATATTAGACGCAGATGATAGAAATGTTACGCTAGTAAGTCGTTTACTATAAATTAATAGAAATGTTACGCTAGTAAGTCGTTTACTATAAATTAATGGCAAATATTGTAGGACGCTGGTGCGTCCAGTTGGGTGACGACGCAGTGCGTTGTCACAAGGAAAAATCTCGTTCTACGCACCGCATAAAATGAACCACTGACGCACCAGCGTCAAGTTTGCGTATCCTATTGAGTGCCGACAAAGTATATTAGAGAATAGTTATAATTTATTAATTTTACAATCATTTTCTACATAAGCCAACAACTGTGCTTTTGGATACCAAAAATCTCGACAATCTCCTACTAAAAAGAGTGAACCAGTAATTGCGATAACATCATTTACATCGGCTTGACTCAAGGCGTATTCAATTGCAGCAAATGGTTTATTTATTATCGTAATGATCTGAGGATTAACATCATTTTGTATCAATAATTGCTGTAATTTTATTGCTGGGATAGCCTGCCAAATAGCTTTATCTTCAAACTGAGTGACAACAATATGTTTAGCCTGCAATTGCTTGATTAATGCAAAAATATCAGTATTCAACTCTTTTCCCATTTTCAACGCCAAAATTAAAATAATCCTTTGATTTAATTGTCGTAAGCTATTGAAAAATAGATTTAATTTATCTGGATTATGCGCACCGTCTAAAAAAACAGTTGGATTAGACTGTACTTGCTCCATACGCCCGGCAATATAGGCATTTTGTAAACCGAGTCGGACAACATTTACATTTGCTTCAAGTTGATTTTGTTGTAAAAAAACCTCATACGCCAATACTGCACAGGCTGCATTATGCGCTTGAAATTGCCCTTGCAACGTAATCGAAAGATGTTGATAATTATGCGATGGTGTTGTGATTGAAAGTTGATTATTTTGATAATAATAGGAAAAATCTTGATTTAATAATAATAAATTTGCTTTAACCGACGTAGCCTTAGCTTGAGCGATTGCAATCGTGCTATCCTGAGTAAAACCACAAATTACCGTTGAATATGGTTTAATGATCTCAACCTTATCTGTAGCGATTAATTCGACCGTATCGCCTAAAATTTCCGTATGATCCAACCCGACACTTACCAATACGGAAATCATTGCATTAACAACATTCGTTGTATCCAATCTACCGCCTAAACCCACTTCAATGACTGCTACATCTACCTGATGACGTTTAAATAATAAAATGGCTAACGCAAATTTAATTTCAAAATAACTAGGCAAACCGAAACCTGTTCGCGCCGCGACTTGGGAAAATAATGGCTCAATTGTATCAAAAATTGTTAATAATTCACTCGTTTTAGCTGGACATTGATTAATTTGCCAAGTTTCATTTAAAATTTGCAGATATGGCGATAAAAATAAACCTGTTTTATAACCTTGTGTTTGTAACAAACTAGCAATAAATGTCGCAGTTGAACCTTTGCCAGAAGTACCGCCAACGTGAATAATAGATAAACTATCTTGTGGATTATCCAGTAATTCAAGTAATGTTTTAATCCGTTCAAGTTTTAAATTATTCTTTGCGGTAAATTTAACTTTATCAATTAAACTTTCTAATTTCTTATTAAGAAGTTGATATTCTAACACTAACTCATCTCGCAAAATAATTATTCCTTAATTAATTTAGCATTCCTCAAGTGGAATTTCCCTTGACCTTTTTTGATATATTTAATTACAAAATCATCAGCAAATTCTTGTAGTTAAGTGACAATCATTCTATTTTTTTAGCTAATTGTCCTAAAGTCAGTACATAAGGCTTATTTTTTTGTAAAATTTCTGGTAATGTCTCAGTTGCTTGCTGGGCTAATTCCGAACTCTCAAATTGTCCATAAACCAATCCCCACAATTGCTTTTCTACTTGATGATAAGGATGTAAATCGGCTAAAAATGGTGCTAATTCTTGTTTTTTTAATAATCGCTCGATTTCTTCACTTTTATCACCATAAATTTGCATCACTTGTAGCGTATGATAATGTGCTGGCATTTGCGCTAGCCAGTGCCGCGTCGCAACGAGCTGTATTTGTAATGAATTTGTAATTTCATCTGATAAAACAAATGGTTGTTCTGAATCTGGTAATAAAAAATTAGGCTGCGTTGGTAAATGCAAATACACATAACTGCTAACGAGTAATGCGATAATCAAAAATAAACTAAATAATACATAATATTGAGTGTTTTTAATATCATAACCACTATCTTGTGCTGCCATTTTTACATGTTTTGCAGTCACAATATGCTTATTTTCAGAAAATGCAGCTAAAAGGGCTTTATCCGCTAAAATGTTTAATCTACGCATCAAACCTTGTGAAATTTTATACAAGTGACGTAATGCACTATTTGCAAAAATGGGTGCCCCACGATACCCAGCTGCATACAAACGAAATTGTAAATAATCGCCAATATCTTGATATTTTAGTGCTGGCAAGTATAAATGATGTGTAATACGCTCTTTAAGTTGGCGGATGTGCTCAAAACTTAGGTTTACGTCTAACTCTGGTTGACCGAATAAAACAATTTGTAATAATTTATCTTTAGTCGTTTCTAAGTTACTGAGTAAACGGATTTCTTCTAAGGTCTCCAATGGCATATTTTGCGCTTCTTCGACAAAAATCACCACTTGTCGTTTTGCGGCGTGTTTTTCTAATAAAGCGATTTGTAATCGTTGCATCACTTCCAAACGTGAACTTTGAAGATGAATAGGTAATCTCATTTCTAACGCAATCGCATGTAAAATCATGTCTGGCGAGAGATGTGGATTTGCTAAATAGACAATTTCAATGTTATTAGGTAATTTTTGCTCTAACATCCGACAAAGCATCGTTTTACCGCTACCGACTTCGCCGACAACTTTAATTATCCCTTCACCTTGTTTAATCGCGTAAATCAAAGCTTCTAACACCAAACCACGATTGCCACCAGTGTAAAACAACTGCGTATCGGGAGTGATTTTAAAAGGTGGAAATGCTAAACCAAAATGCTCGTAATACATTAGCAGATTATTCACTGTAAATTTGGATAAAGTATAACCGCTAGCACGTTGTCATGCCACGTTAAGTTATTAAAATTAAAAAAATAATCTTTGATAGAAAAAAGTTAGCTTGTTTGCTGTTGATATAAATTAGCATATATCCCTTGTTTAGCTAATAAATGCTCATGCGTACCCATTTCTACAATATTCCCTTGATCTAACACAATAATACGATCCGCGTTAACGATGGTAGACAAACGGTGAGCAATAATAATCGTTGTGCGTCCTTGTTTTAACTTGTGCAGCGAAGCTTGAACTTGTTGCTCAGAATGGCTATCAAGTGCAGAGGTTGCCTCATCAAAAATCAAAATCGGAGCATCTTTTAAAAATGCTCGCGCAATCGCTAGTCGTTGTCGCTGACCACCGGATAATTTTACCCCACGCTCTCCTACCAAAGTCTGAAAACCGTGACTAGTTTGTTGAATAAATTCAATCGCATAGGCAGATTTTGCTGCTTTTTCAATCGCTTGTTGTGACACATTATTGCGTCCATAGGCAATATTGGCTGCAATAGAATCATTAAATAGTACCACTTCTTGACTGACAAAGGCGATATTTTCACGTAACGCCGCTAATGATATATCACGAATATCAATCCCATCTAGTAAAATTTGCCCTTGCGTTGCATTGTAAAAACGTGGAATTAAATTTGCCAAACTCGTTTTGCCGCTGCCCGACGCACCAACTAACGCCACTGTTTCACCTGCTTGAATAGTTAATTGAATATTTTTTAATGCTTGTGCTTGATCATATTGCAAATTAATATCATTAAATTGAATTTCACCATGTAGACGCTGTACTGAGTGTTGACCTGTATCTTGCTCTCCTTTCCGATCTAATAAATCGAAAATACTTTGTGCGGCTGCAAGTCCTTGTTGTAATTGTTCATTAACTTTAGTCAACCGCTTAATTGGCGCAAATAACATTCCCATTGCAGTGAATAAGGAAACAAACCCACCAACCGTTACTAAATCATTAGCTGCTTGATGTGCTGCAATAAAAATAATGATACCAAGTACCCCCGCAGTTAGCATTTGAATGACGAAAATACTAAAACCAGAGATGATTTGGTTTTTTACTTCAAATAGACGTACATGATTATTTATATTTCCAAACCGTTGTTGTTCATACTGTTGTCCACCAAAAACTTTTACAAGCTTGTGTCCGCTAATGGTTTCTTCCAAAATATGTGTGAGTTGCCCCATATTATCTTGTAATGTGGTATTAATACCACGCAAACGTTTACTAACTAAACGCATAATTATAATAATAATAGGTACAACAGTAAAAATAATCGAAGAAAGTGCCCAGTTTAAATAAAACATCCATAATAATAAGCCTATTACTGTAATTGAGTCACGTACTAAAACAATTAATACTTCAGTGGATGCTGCCATTACTCGACTCACATCGTAAGTTACTTTGGACATGAGTGTGCCAGAGCTACTATTGTCGAAGTCTTTGGTTGGTAATACTAATAATTTATCAAACATTTCGCTACGCAAATCCATTACAACGCGACTTGCAACCCATGTTATTGCCATTGTACTAATAAATGTAGCCAAGCCTTTGATAAAAAAAAGAACCATTAAAATTAATGGTATGGTTTTTATAATATCTGGGTTTTTATTTACAAAACCACCATCTAACAATGGCTTTAATTGCGAAGGCAAAGCTGCTTCCGTCATAGCAGAAATAATCATAGCAATAATTGCTAATAAAAAAATAGACCAATAAGGTGAAACTTTATGTAGTAAACGTAAATATAAATGAGATTTTGACATTGCTTAGAAAGATTGTTTTTTTGAATTAGGAGTGGATGTTGTTTTTTTTATTTTTCAAGTCAGGCTCGATTTATGAAAAATGATTTTAAAATGCAGGTAGGTAATTTAATAAAGTTAGAGAAATTGTCTAATTTTAGCTGCTTAGTGCTACACTATCCACTCATTTATTTTTACTCTTTTTCAGATACGCCTATGTCTATCCGTGTTATCAGCTTCGATTTGGACGATACGCTGTGGCCAGTTGAGCCTGTTATTCGTCATGCAGAAAATGTGTTGAGACAATGGTTTTTACGTTATTATCCGCGTATTCCGCAACGTTTTACTATCACAGATATGCAAACAATGCGACAAAATTTATTGCTCGAACAGCCTGAACTTAACGCTGATTTGCAACAATTGCGACGACTTAATATTAAACAGGTGGTCAATGCTGTGGGTTATGATGAGTCTATTATTGAGCCTGCCCTTATGATTTTTGAGCAAGCCCGTCACGAAGTGAAACTTTACCACGATGTTATCCCTGCTTTGGAGTGTCTGCATAAAAGCTATACTTTATGCGCATTAACCAATGGTACTGCTAATGTGAAACGAATTGATAAATTATCGCGCTTTTTTACTGTATCACTACGTGCAGGCGATGTCGGTTATCCGAAACCGCACCCCGCATTATTTGAGACAGTTTGTCAACATTGCGAAGTAGAACCTAATCAAGTATTACACATTGGTGATCATGTTGATTCAGATATATTAGGTGCATTGCAAGTCGGCATGTATACCATTTGGATGAATCGTAAAGGGCAAATTTGGGACGCAGAGCACAAACCTCATGCAATTATTCATTCACTAATGGAACTCGATAGCATTTTAAAACAACATTTTAATTTTTAATGAGTGGATTTTAAAACCAGTTAATTTTGTCTATTAAATCCAATATGCTGTTTTTGTCATGACTTTTGAAATCCTGCCCATCAGCCAACGTATAGGTTGTGGTAAAGGTACGCCACCATGTTTAATTGCTACAGTTGCGTGATGCGCCTCGTCCCCCTTCATCTGCTCTAAAATAGCTTGACTTTTGTAATCCTGCTGTGGCAAACGTTCTAAATGTTCCTCTAAATGTTTAATAACTTGTTTTTCTGTTTCTATAACAAATCCTAAACTATACTTATCGCCCGCCGCACCTGCCAATGCACCCATTGTAAATGAACCTACATACCATAGTGGATTAAGGATGCTAGTATGTCCACCTAATTCTAAAACCCGTTTTTGACACCAAATTAAATGATCATTTTCTTCATAAGCTGATTGTTCCATCGTTTTGTGTACTTCCTCATTACGCGCCATTAACGCTTGCCCTTGATATAATGCTTGTGCAGACACTTCGCCTGCGTGATTAACTCGCATCAAACCAATTACCTCGCGTTTTTCTGTTTCGGATAATGCGGTGTCGATTTTAGCATCAGCAGGGTTGGGACGCGCGGTGCCCAAAGGTTGCCCAAATAGTGTGCGTAATCCTTGATCAAAATTAATAATTAAATGGTCTAAAGTAGAATATTGTGTCATTGTTCATTCCCTGTTTAATTTAATCCATAGATTCACTATAATGCAACATTTTAGATGTCCATTTCTTAGAAGTCCATCATTTTACGGGTAAAAATGAATGCAAGTCTTACTCGCCCAACCACGTGGGTTTTGTGCAGGTGTCGTCCGTGCGATTGAAATTGTTGAACGCGCCTTACAACATTACCCTCATCCGGTCTATGTATTACATGAAATTGTACACAATCGCTATGTTGTTGATGATTTGAAACATCGTGGTGCGGTATTTGTCGAGAGCTTAGATGAGGTACCAATAGGTTCGGTATGTATTTTTAGTGCGCACGGTGTCGCAACGTCTGTGGTGAAAACCGCAGAGCAACGTGAATTAGCGATTATTGATGCGACTTGCCCTCTCGTCACTAAAGTTCATACCCAAGCACGACGCTATGCAAATAAGGGTTATGAACTGGTCATTATTGGTCATCAAGGGCATCCGGAGGTCGAAGGTACACGCGGTTGTGTGGGAGGTATAGTGCATGTGTTATCTACTACCGATGAGGTGAGGAATTTACAAGTTTCTGATCCCAATAAACTCGCGTATGTGACTCAAACGACATTAAGCGTCGATGATACCCGTGATGTGATTGCAGCATTAGAGCAACGTTTTCCTAAAGTGCAGGGACCTGACGTGAATGATATTTGTTACGCTACCCAAAATCGACAAAATGCGGTGCGTAGTTTAGCGAAATTAGTTGATATTTTACTTGTAGTCGGCGCACAGAATAGCTCTAATTCCAATCGCTTACGTGAAGTTGGTGCGTTACAAGGGATTCAATCTTACTTAATCCAAGACGAAGCTGATTTAAATCAAGATTGGTTTCAGGCTCAGGTAAAAGTTGGGCTAACGGCGGGTGCGTCCGCACCAGAGATTTTAGTCAATCGTGTATTAGAACGACTCAAAACATGGGGTGTTACGCAAATTGAGACAATGGACGGTGAAGAAGAAACGACTGTATTTAAAATTCCTATCGAATTACTCTAAAAAATTAAATCTATCATGACAAAACTCTCTCCTCTTTTTGCTATTTCACCTATTGATGGGCGTTATTCTAGTAAAACTATGTTGTTACAACAAATTTTCAGCGAATATGGTTTAATTCGTTATCGTGTGTTAGTTGAAGTACGTTGGTTACAATGGTTGGCACAGCAAGAAAATATCGACGACATCCCTGCTTTTGATGAGCATGGTAATACGGTGTTAAACAATTTGGTAGAATATTTCAATGAAGATAACGCGGTGCGTATCAAACACATTGAAAAAACCACCAATCATGATGTGAAAGCAGTAGAATACTTTTTACGAGAAAATATCGCAGTTGATGAAGAATTGGAGCAAATTACTGAATTTATCCATTTTGCTTGTACTTCAGAAGATATTAATAATATGGCTTATGCTTTGATGTTGTTGGACGCACGGGAAAAAGTGCTATTGCCTAAAATGACAGAAGTAATTGATAAAATTACTGCTTTTTCGCAACGTTATCAAGATGTACCTATGCTATCACGCACGCATGGTCAAACCGCTTCACCCACAACGTTAGGCAAAGAAATGGCAAATTTTGCTTATCGTTTACACCGGCAGCGCAAACAATTACAACAAACTGAAATTTTAGCTAAATTCAATGGTGCGGTAGGTAATTTCAATGCGCATTATGTCGCCTACCCAAAAGTAAAATGGGCTGATGTTTCTAAACAATTCATCGAAAGCTTAGGTTTAACTTATAATCCCTACACCACGCAGATTGAACCACATGATTACCTTGCAGAATTTTTCGCTATTATTAATCGCTTTAATACAATTTTGTTAGATTTTAACCGCGATATTTGGGGTTATATTTCGTTGGGTTATTTTAAACAAAAAGCTGTTACGGGCGAAGTTGGTTCATCTACTATGCCGCACAAAGTTAATCCGATTGATTTTGAAAATGCTGAAGGAAATCTAGGGTTAGCGAACGCCATATTATCGCATTTGGGCGAAAAGTTACCGATTTCACGTTGGCAACGCGATTTGTCTGATTCGACTGTATTGCGTAATTTGGGTGTTGGCATAGCGCATAGTATTATTGCCTACGATGCTTGTTTGAAGGGTATGAGTAAAATTGAGGCGAATACGCGCGTTTTGGAGCACGATTTAGATCATGCGTGGGAAATTTTGGCAGAACCGATACAAACAGTTATGCGGCGTTATTCGATTGAGGAAGCCTATGAGAAGTTGAAAGATTTGACACGTGGTCGTGGTATTGATCAAGAACGGTTGCAGCAATTTATTCAAAGTTTAGATATTCCGATTGAAGAAAAAGAGCGTCTATTAAAACTGACCCCCGCATCTTATTTGGGTAATGCAGTAGAGCAAGTGGAAAAATTAAATTATTATTTAACGTGAGTTCGATACGATAGCAATTCTCATTACTGTTAGGCGTGACGCAGTTAAAGTATTCCTCGTCCCAATGGTCTCCGTTGGGATGCAGCAAGACGCTCTGCGTCCTGATTTATTGTGAGTTGCTAATATGGAGTAAAATTTTCGTATGAACTGCGTAATTTCTAACGTTGTAGAAAGTTCTAAAAATGACGTTTTTTTACAGTGTCTCAACATCTGGGAACGAAAAAAACGAGAAATTCTTTTGCTATACACGGGTGTCCCCGCCATGAACGACGGGGTTTTACGTGTCATTTGATAAAACTATTTAGCCATCGACTAAACAACTACCGATATTCCTAAATGGATTGAGTACTGGGCAAGTTTCTTGGTCAGCGTCCTCTT
The DNA here is from genome assembly GCA_964388965.1 of uncultured Thiotrichaceae bacterium. Lineage (GTDB taxonomy): Bacteria > Pseudomonadota > Gammaproteobacteria > Beggiatoales > Beggiatoaceae > Albibeggiatoa. The sequence continues at coordinate 28,488 of CAYMCP010000007.1, forward strand.
TGCTACATGTTGCTGCAAAATCAACTAGCATGTATGCCTCCTCAGTACCAGATACTGCTGCTCTCGCGGTGATTTCTGCCATCAAGTAGGAGGCAAAACTCACTGCATAAACAACTCTGAAATCAGCATAGCCATTCGGTACAGTAGCACCATCTGGTGCTTGCCCCGTTGTCAATGTTAGCGCATTTTCACTTTGTGTATTGAAGGTAATGACGCTACCCGGATCCAATCTACCATTATTGTTGACATCTTCACCACTGTCTAAAATGCCATTCCGATTGATGTCCTCATTTTTACACAGTATAGGCTGCTGATTGCCGTCCGCGTCCACGCTATAGGCTACAAACCGAGTCGGATAAATGCTCAACGTGACTTCTGCACCATTCACCGGCGTACCATTGGAATCAGTAACCAATACAGTATGTAACGTTTCATAGCGAATACCATCCTCATCTAACAAAGTATTACCAGAACCGATAGTAATAAACAAATCACGCTGTGCAACGGTTAATTTCACAGTCGCGGGGGTAACATTATCTCCTACAACTGTTGCTGTAATCGTAATTCCATTTGCTGCACTAGAGTTAAAACCTGCAACATAAGCGGTACTTGCTTGACCATTACTATCCGTCACTGCTCTGGACTGTGTGAGACGACCACCACTGACATCATTCAAATTGAAATCAACAACCTTATTTTTTACCAAGTTATTATTCACGTCCCAAACTGTTGCTACAATTTCGCTACGTTCTGCGTCATTACTCGTTGCACTATTCGGGTTTAAAACCGGACGTGATGCTTGTAAATTAATTTTATTCGCTGTCACCGCAATAAATTCCACTTTAATCGAAGCACTTGGTCCCGCATCAGCAATGGCAGTAATTGTTGCTTGACCTACATTGTCAGCACTGATTTTAAACGTTAATTCACCATTTTGGTCTAATAAGCCATCCGATGGAATGATACTGCTAATAGAGCCGCGTGTAGTGGAAATGCCAATATGTTCACCCGTTTTTGCAGCACCACCTTGTAACCAACGCACGGTAAAAGTTGAAGAGTTTGTATTATCCGTACTACCAGTATTGTCATTACAATTTGGATCATTGGTATTGACACAAGGTAGTCCAGAACCACCAGAGCCACCCGTAGAACCACTACTACTGCCAATTGGTATTTCAATTACACCAGAGCTTGAAATGGTGCCGTTGTAAGTTAAGGTAAATTGCTCGTCAGAAACGTTTAAGCTATGCGTAGCGCTCACTGTTGTTTCAGTCGCTTCTTCTTTTACTTTTTCAACTGTAATCGTATCAGTGCCAACTTTACTAGGGTCTAACGTCAACGTCACTGTGGCTTGACCAGTGGAATTTGTTACCACTTGCGTTGCCGATAAAGCATGACCTTGCGCTGAATTAACGAGTAATGATTTACCTGTAATCCCTTTACTCGCTGAATCTTGTAAGGTAATTGTTAATTCAAGACTATTTTGTGCTGGATTATTAAGGTCTAAAACAATCGAATTTTGTCCTTCAATGATTATTTTAGTACCAGTAACGTTAATCACTAGTGGCTGTGCTGTTTTAGTCTCACTATTCGCCTCAACGGTCACAGCACGATTATTAGGATTACCTACAGTCGTTAAACGCGCATACGCTAAACCTGAACTATCTGTTATACCGTCAAATTCGCCAGGTCCGTAACTTACACCATCATTTGTAGTAATTTTGCTAACGGGTTGGATAGCACCTGAATTAACTTTGAAACTAACTTTTTTACCAACCAGTATATTATTTTGTGCATCTTTAGCCCGTGCGCTGATGATAACACCCTCACTATCACCTGCGGAGTCTAAACTTTGGACGCTAGAAAATAATACCAAGTCTGCAACAGGTACTTGTGTATCAACACTTCTCTCGAAAGTCAGTGCAATGGTGTTACTGGTTACAGAACTGGCTGTTGCGCGTACTTCAACAATACCCGCTTCCGTGCTGGTAATCGTTGAGGAAAATGTACCACTGGCACTCGTTGCACCTACTGCGTCGCTTTGAAAAATACCTGCACCTGAGACGATCTGAAAAGCAATATTCACATCACTCATCGGTGTACCATTTGCGTCTTTAGCGGATGCAATCAAATTAATTGTTTCATTAACAGCAGCGGTGCTGACTGTGCTATTCAATACCAAACTGGCGGGTGGAGTCGCCTGTGCTACTTCAATGAATATAATTGTTTGTGGTGTACTCTGTTTCGTTGAACTGCCGCCTGTGGTAACTGCAGTTACGATGATTGAAGTTGCCACCGCACTACTTAAAGTGGTACGCCATTCACCTAAACCATTTGTCGTACCATCAGCAGGGTCTAAAGCAGGATTATTGCTAATTAACTCTACCGCTGTACCGACTACAGGTTGACCTTTTTCATCTAGCACTTTAGCGACTAAGATGATTTGTGTATTTCCGTCCGCAGGTTGGCTATTATTTTCAATAGTCAATGTCACCGTCGCAGGGACAGCAGTTTGATTAGACGCATTAAATTTTACCAAGATAGTTTGACTACGCAAATTGTTTGCAGTATCAGGAGCTTGTGCGGTAATCGAAACCGTACCGACTTCAATAGAGCTGACTGTTGTTGTAAAAATGCCGTCTGCACCCGTGACACCAGTTAATTGACTAAAGGCAACAGGGAAATCCGCCGACGTAATTAATTCAATCGGCACGTTAGCCACAGGCGTGCCCTCGTCATCTAGCGCGGAAATTTGAATAGTTACTTCATCCTTTCCGTTCGCTAATTGCTCATTATCGCTAAATTGACTGATGACTAATTTAGTGACATCACGACTGCTAGACGTTGAAGTAAATTGCAAGACTGTATTCGCCGCTAAATTAATATCGCGTACTTGGGCTGTGACTTGTAAATTATCCACTTTTCTTGATGTAACTTGGGTGGTAAACATGCCGTTGGCATCTGTCGTACCATTAGACGGTGTTGCGCGAGCTGTTTCATCGCCTAAAATAATGCTAATTGGTACGCCAGCAACGGTTGCACCTGTATTATCTTTCGCAGTGACGGTGACTGTAATTGGCGTTTGACCATCTGCAATTGCACTCGTTGGTGAAGAATCTAAGGCTAATTGCGTCGCTTGAATTGGATTGATAAAAGTCAACGTGGCATCTTGATATTGAGTCGTACCTGATGGATTTCCTTCACTATCAATACCTTGTGCAGTTGCTCTGATGATGACTTGTCCTACTTTTGTATTCGTAATATTAAAAGTCGCGGTACCAGATGCGCCAGTTGTTTCTTTTGCCTTGTCAAATAGTGTTGTATTACTTACCGTTCCGGAGAATGCTGATAAACTAACTTGTACGCCTTCCATTGGTGTATTGCTGTTATCCCATACCATGACGGTAAAATTGATTGGACTTTTTCCATCCGCGAGTTGTTTTTGTGGCGTAGCAATGATATTCACTCGACTAGGCGGTAAACCCGGTGTGACGACGGTACCGTCGTCTGTCGTATTTTTGGAAGTAAAAGTTAAAATCACCGGTGGGCTGCTAATGCCTTGCACCACTGCACGAATACTAAACGATTCAACATTTTCATCTGTTACGGTAGCGAAAAAGCGACCGTCGCCATAAGTACGTGCATTATTGTCTATCGCAATACGCGCTTTGCCTATGGTTTCAAAACTGACTTGTGCATTAGCAACCGCAACACCATTTCGTGTTAAAGCTTGTCCAGATAAGGTAATCGTGGATTTACCGTCTGCAACCTGTTCAGTGGTTAAAGCTTCCAAGCTAACTGTTGCAATGTTGTCTTCCTCAACGATTGGCGAGTCAGTAAAAATCACGGCTTGAGATTCACCGGTAATTTCCGCGCCATTCACGACAGCAACGGCATCTAAAGTTAAGCTTTCTGCCACACTGTTACTAATCGAAACACTTAAACCTTGCGTACCAGTATTACCTGAAACGTATAATGTGCCGATACTGTTAGTGCCTTCAACGCGCATGACGGATGTTGCTGAACCACCACGTAATTTTACCGGAATATTTGGCACAACATTACCTAAACCATCACGTGCCACAATAATAACTTGTACTCTGTCCGAGCCATTAGCAAGCGCGTTACTGTCACTTACTCTGATGTCTAGTTCAGTTGGCGACTCACCTCCACCAGAAGCTGTAAATTGAATTGTTACTGTGTTTGAAGTGATGCCGGCTACAATCGCAGTAATTGAGACTGATTCAGGTATAGAGTCGCTAATTTCTGTTAAAAATTGACCATTTGCATCAGTCTTGCCTATGGATTGAGTTGCAACGGCAAAAGAATCTTTTGGAAATGCTAAGGCAACAGGTAGCCCTTCTACTGGTACGCCATCTAGGTCGCGGGCTAATACTAAAAATTTAGCTGTGGTTGTCCCATTGGCCGGGATCGCGCCCGTTGTCAATAAGGTCGCCGTGACGCGAATATCTTGTTTTTGTTGTTCGCTTGTACCGAAATTTAATGTAATAGTATCAGCGGCAACATTTCCGACAATAGGCGTAACGGATGTTGTTTGAGTAACATAGTTGGTAATATCCGTGATAAATTGTCCGTTCTCATCGGTCGAACCTGACGCGGGACTGGCGACGGCAAAAGAATTGGTGGGGAAAGATAAGGTAACAGGTAAACCCGCTAAAGACGCTCCACTTGCACTACGCGCAACAACAATCACTTTAGCAGCACTTTGACCGTCCGCCGCAATTATTGCACCTTCGCCATTCACTAAGGTCGCGGTAACGATGGCAGTGGATTGTGCTATTTTGGTAAAATTCAATTTAAGCGTATTACCACGTCCACCGCCTGCGTAGGGAATGATAGAAACGGCTTGTTCAACTATATTTGTAACGTTTGCCTTTACTTGACCATTTGCGTCGGTAATAAAACCTGTTTCTGTCGTGACCACTGCTTGAGAATCTGGTGAAAAACGTAATTCAACATCTAAACCTGAAATCGGTGCTAAAGAGGCATCACGAGCAGTCACGACAATTTGCGCACTACTTAAACCGTCAGCGGGTATCTCGGTATTATTGTTGAGCACTTCTGCAACAACACTCGCACCAAAATATAAATAGCTGGTACCCCCTCCTTGATAATTATCGCGTCCCTGAATTGTGAGTAATACTCTACCATTGCCGGTATGCGCGACGGTAAAAGAAATTTGACCGCGTTGGTCGGTGGTGACATCTAAATAATTTTTCCCATTTTCTAAAAAATAAGCATCACCTGTTACTGTAGCTTGTAATGGCACATTACTTTCTGTGACGAGTTTGCTAATGTCGGTGTAAGTATTACCATTTTCATCGACTGCTTCGGCGGCGGCATTGGCTCTAAATACGGTAATAGTGACAACGCCACTGCTAGCACCGGGTAAAATTTGAGGCGAATCAACGAAAAAAACAATATCTTTTGGTTCAGTCGTGTCCGTAGTGGTGCCACCAGTGCCTGAACTGCCTGTAGAGCCTGCCGTACCAGATAATAAGCTACTAGGTTCACTTCCGGTACTACCACCACCGCAGGCGGCTAATATACTTAGCATCATCGCTAATGCCAGCCAGTTAATAAACTTTTTTACTAACATTCAAGTTTCCTCATTTGTAGAAGAAAGTGGATAAAAAGCAAATTACGCTGATTTTATCCGCTATTTAATTAATTTTTGTTCTATAACACTTTGCTACAAGCTATGTGTCAATTCAGTTTTGTGGTAGGTCTGTAAAAAATACTAACGACTACTTGCAAATTTGTACGCCTACGGTTCAGCATTGCAAACTAGGATACAGGGTAATCACATCAAATTGGCGTGCAGAACTCGCTTTGTCTGTGCAGAATAAATGCTGCATTCCTGAACGTTTCAGCTAAAAATTTTAATACGATTACCCTTAACCAATACTTCGGACAGTTTTTGTGAATTATTAAATATTTCAATAAGTTACAAATATAAGCGTTCTTTCGTAAGTTATTGATTTTATTATATGCTTTAAAAAAGTGTCCGAACTATTGCTTAACTAGAATACAAATTAACTTGCTTCTTTAAGAATCTTAGGTGTCACAAAAATTAACAATTCTGATTTCGCGTCCGAACGACTACGACGTTTAAATAAATTACCTACAATCGGGATGCTACTCAAGAAAGGAACACGTTCGATGGTATTGGTAGAATTCTGCTCATACACACCACCTAAAACAACTGTTTCGCCATTGTCTACTAAGACTTCGGTTTTAACTTGACGTCTACTAATCGGTGGTTCACCGCCTGTTGCAGGTAAAAAGTCATCCTTAGTTACTTCTAAGTTCATAATCACCCGATCATCTGGCGTAATTTGCGGTGTGACTGTTAGTTGTAAAAACGCATCCTTAAATTGTACTTGCGCAACTGCACCAATCCCTGCTGCTGCCTGAAAAGCACGTTGCTGACCTTGATAAATAGTTGCTGCTTTTTGATTGGCGGTAATCACACGTGGACTGGCAACAATTTCACCACGACCTTCTTGTTGTAAAGCAGATAACTCTAAGTTAAGTAAATAACTCCCAATTTTACCAATTGCTAGACCCAATGCAGCACTGTTACCACTTCCTAACGTTTCTGGCAAACTAACAATAAAATTTTCACCTTGTCCTTGTGAAGTTAAAGTATTATCTGCGGTAAATGAGGTGCCTGAAGAAAATTCAGTATTACCCGCAACTTTACCACCAATTACAATGCCATCACCATTGCCTAAATCTTGATTACCACTGTAACCAAAACGAACACCTAATGCTTTGCTAAAGGTATCTTCGGCGATTACAATCCGTGATTCAATCAAAACTTGACGTACTGGCGTGTCTAGCGCTGCAAGTAATTCCCTAATTTCAGCTAAACGTTCAACGGTATCTTGTAAAATCAAAGTGTTAGTACGTTCATCTATGGAAACATTGCCACGACTAGATAAAAATGAATGTCCACCTTCGTTAGAGGTCTGGGTTTTTAGTAATTCTTCAAAATCTTCTGCTTTTGCATAGTTAATTTGGATATATTCAGTACGCAATGGTTCTAATTTCTTAATAGCTTGCTGATCTTCTAATTCTTGTTTTTCACGTTTTGCAATCAAATCTTTTTTATCTACCATGATGACATTCCCAACTTTTTTTATACCTAACCCATTGGCTTCTAAAATAATATCTAACGCTTGATCCCAAGGCACATTTTTAAGTCGCAAAGTCACGTCACCTTTGACCGCTTCACTGGCAACTAAGTTGAGATTAACGCCGGGTAACTCAGTCAATAACAGTAAAGCCGCACGTACATCAATTTTTTGGAAACTGAAAGTTACTTTTTGTCCCGTGTAATTTGGTTCTGTCTTCTGTTTTCTTTCTTTCTCTTCTGGCGTTAATTCTTTAATTTCAATGATGTAAGTATTTTCAGTTTGATAAGCTAAATATTCATATTCACCATTTGTAGCAATACCAACACGTACATTATTACCGCGTTTAATCGTATCAATGAAACTAACAGGTGTAGCAAAATCAATCACATCTAAGCGGCGATCAAGTTTATCTGGTAGGTCAGTATCTAAAAAATCAATGATAATTTCTTTTCCTTCTTCTCGCATATCGACCACAATATTAGGATCGGAAAGTGTAATCATAATCAAACCTGCCCGATCTTCTGAACGACGAAAATCCACTTTAGAAATATGCGGACCACGAGGCATATAAGTTTGTCTTGTGATATGCGGTGCTGTTTGTGGTGCAAGATTGCGTGGGACAACATGGTTATCATTCGGTACGGTATCGTGACGAGATGCACTATCGGGGGGAGCATAACTATTTGGTGCTCTATTATTCGGCGCGCCATAGTCGCTATCAACTTCTATTGAGGGTAAGCTGGCTTTGACAATTGGGTCATTGCTCGAACCTGTTAGCTGACTCACCTGCGTAGAGAAATTATCCGAAGTAATAGATATACGGTTGCCTTGTCTTCTAATTTCATAGGGGACGGCACTGACTAGATTAACTACAACCCGCGTTCTATCAGGGGTTTCAACTGCGCTTACACCTTGTACCGCACCAATACCAATGACTTGAAAACGTTTTTTTAAATTCAAGCTCGTACCCAAGAAATCCAGAATGATTTTAGCGGGATTATCGGTTGAAAAGGTTAGAGGCTCTGGCGGATTACCTGTAAATAATAAACTCACTTGCACTTTATTTCCGGGCAAGGAAGAGTGACTGATTTTATCTAGCTGCACAGCGTATACGACTGTACTAAATAGCTGGAGTAGCAACAAATAGAAAAGATTTCGCTTCATGAAAACAGCTCTCATTCTGTAATTAATTTGACGATAAAGCAATAGAACTAATTTGCTCTACATAACATCCAGAACCATCTGGATAAAGTTCGCGTATTTCAATTTTATTTTCAGTAATATCAATTACTTGTCCGTCATGTTCACCGATATAATCACCCATTTGAATACGATAGGTAATGCCATCAGCGCGCGATGTTACTAAAGCCCATAAATTATCATCACTATCTAGCAACGTCCCAGTCATATCCAAAGCATCCAGAGGAATTTTTTCCAAACCAACACGGATACGATACGGGTCTGGACGCTCGCAATTACGCTGTGAACCCATGTTATCGATTGAGGTCATTTGCGTTTCTTGACCGTGTAATTCTTCCATTGGTTGAAACGGGTCACGCTTATCACTCACTTCATAAAAGTGATTTGGAATGATAGTAAAAGAAGGGATCGGGTCAACTTGTGGGTTTTTTCGTGATTTAATGTCTTCAACATATTCTCTTAAATCATCCATATCATTGCCGCCACACCCACCAAGCAGCAACAGTAAAACTAAATACAGTATATTTCGCATTGTTGCATTCCCTATTTTTTCTTCTCAGGTGTTTCTACAGCTTCGGTTTCATCCAAGTAGCGATAAATTTGTGCTGTCATTTCCATCGTAAGCGGTTTGCCAGACTCTTTATTTGTAGAAGTCATGATCGAAATATCATGTTGAGTAACAATACGTGGCATGGCTGCAATCCCACTTACAAAATTACCAAACGCATGATAATCACCATTAAGGCGTAATTTAATCGGCAATTTGACATAAACTTGTCCTACTTCCTCTTTACCCGGTTTAAACAGCTCGGAACTTAAACCCGTTGCAATTGCCTGTTGGGAAATATCTTGAATTAAACCTGCTACTTGTGCTTTATTGGGCAATCTATTTTGCAATTCTTCTAAGTTAGATTTAATTTCACGCAACTGCTCCTGTAGCTTAGGTAGCGTTGCAGCTTCCCACTGTTTTATCTTAAATGTTTCTTTTAAATTGTTTTCTTTGCTCTCTTTAACAGCGAGCTGTTCTAATTGTTTTTGGGTGTCGAAATAATAACCCGCGCCTAGTGCAATAAAAAATAACACCAGCACGACCACAGCCTTAACCGTGACAGGCCAATTAGCGACATTATTGGGGTCGAGATTCTTAAACTCTTCTGGGTCTATTTTAAAATTAGCCATCACTCTTCATCTCCAACCTGCTTAGGTGCTGTTTGTTGAAATTGCAATTTGAATGTGCTGACAGTACGACCTTCTTTTTTATTACCACCTTTTTGTTTACGCTCTTGGCGCACAATTTCAATAATCGTTGGATTTTTCATCCATTCGGAGCGTTCTATCGCTTTCATTAGAGAAGATACACGCGCGTCAGATTGCGCATAACCTTCTAAGTTGATTCTATCGCCTTTTTGCTGCATCAGAGTAAAATACACGCCATCCGGCACTTGTAAAACCAATTCATCAAACAGGTGTACAATGCGCGGTCGGCTGATTTCTAGGTCTTGAATCACATTCATACGATCAATCAAACGTTGTTTTTTATCCTCTAATCCTTTGATTTCTGTAATTTTTTCTTCCATCAACTTGATTTGCTTTTCTAAATAACTATTACGGCTTTGCTGATAATCAATCAAACTCTGCATATACAAATGCACCGCTAATACAATAAGACCTGCAACCGCTAAACCGACACCTGCGGCAATACCAAATCTTGCTTCACGTTCTTTTTTAAGCTTTTCGCGCCAAGGCAGTAGATTGATATTAGGCATAATTAATACTCGTCAAATGTGCGTAAAGCTAAACCACAGGCAATCATTAACGATGGTGCGTCAAACATTAATGCTTTTTTGTCTACCTTATCGGCTACTGACATGCCAACAAAAGGATTAACGATAGTGACATGACCACCAACTTTATTACTGATATTGTCAACTATACCGTTGATGGACGCGCAGCCACCTGCAACTAAAATATGCGATAATTTTCCATAAGTCGAAGTAGAATAATAATATTGAATCAAGCGACTGATTTCTTGTGCAACATCTTCTTTAAAGCTTTCTAATATTGTTGTTTCGTAATCTTCAGGTAGGGTGCCTTCTCGTTTAGCTAATTGTGCCTCGCTATAATTCAAACCGTAAGTGTGTTGAATATCTTCTGTTAAGCGTTTACCGCCAAACATATCTTCACGAGTAAATACAATGCGATTTTCACCCATAACATTTAGGGTCGTTGTGACAGCCCCCACTTCGACCAGTGCAATCGTATCTTCCTCCGTGATTTCAGGGTCATTTTTTATCACCATGCGGAATGCAGTTTCTAAAGCGTATTTATCAATATCTACCACGCGAGTTTTTAATCCACCCATTTCTATTGCGGTAACTCTGGTGTCCACGTTCTCACTTCGGGATACGGCTAGTAAAATATCTACTCGATTTGGTTCTCGTTCATTGGGTCCTAACAACTCAAAATCTAAATTAACTTCCTCTAAGGGGAATGGAATGAGTTGTTCTGCGTCCATTTCGATTTGCGCTAGAATGTCTTCATCTGACATACCGCCTTCCATCGTAACGACTTTAGTCATTACCGCAGGACCAGAAACTGATACAGCCGCATGATCTGCCTTAGGTTTAGCTTTTTTCACCACTCTCGCTATTACATCACCGACGGCTTCAATTTCAGTTTCGTTAATGTTTTTATCTACAACTGCATTTTCAGGCAACGGCTCCACGGCGAAACTTTCAACGCGATAACTCTGACCTGATTTAGTCAGTTCTAGCAATTTCACGGCTGTTGTGCTAATGTCTATACCCACAACGGGTTCGGGTTTTAAGCTGAAGAGACTCACAAGTTTTCCTTTTAAAACCTAGATGTTACAAAGTATACCTATATTACACATTAAGGTTTTCACATAACTATAGATTACATATTACAATTTTTATATATTACTTGTAAATAAAAATTTTAACTAATTGATATTACGGATAAACATAAATACTTCTCTGATGTCTGTGTGAAGTGAGTTGGTAACTAAATTCAATCAGAGTTGAAAATTCACTGCAAATCTCCCCATAATCCCTGACATAAGCTTAATACAGCTATCGCAGCGGTTTCAGTGCGCAAAATACGCTCACCTAAATGTACAGCTTGATGACCTTTCTGTTGTAATTGCGCAATTTCCTCATCACTTAACCCACCTTCTGCGCCGATAATAAGTTGTATCGGTTGCTCTGGTATGACAGATTGCACTAAATTTTGGCTAGCGTGGGGCATGAAAAATAAACTATTTTTAGCAGTGCTTTCTGCAATCCAAGGTTCAAATTCAATAATGTGATTTAATTGCGGTAAAATGGTGCGTCCACACTGTTCACAAGCATGTTGAATAATTTTTTGCCAATGTTGTTGACGTTTTGTAAAGCGGTCTTTAGACAATGGTGGGCTGCGTTTTGTTAAAAGGGGCGTTATTTGGGTTACACCTAATTCAACTGCTTTTTGAATCGCGTAATCTATATGCTCGGATTTCGAGATCGCTTGTACGAGGTGTAAATGTAAAGGTGATTCGCGTGAAACATGATGATATTGCTCAATTTGAAGATAAGCTTGTTTTTTGTGGATATTAGAAATCACAGCACTGTATTCGCCACCTTCTCCGTTAAATATAATTAATTTCGTACCTATACGCAATCGTAATACATTAATTACATAGTGGCTACTGTCGGCATCCAAAGTAATATCGGTATGAGTTTGTAGAGTTGTTGCTATAAAAAGGCGAGTTAAACGCATAGATTTTAATCACTTAATTCAGAGTTGTTCTATAAAATTAGGTCTTCCTGCGTCAAATTTAAGTGAACGCAGATGCGTCCTGTTGGATGACGACGTGGTGTCACAAGTTTAATTTATGAAGAGATTTTTGTTTATAAAATATCAATATGTCGTATAGATAATATTAATTATATATGATTAACCATTTGTTTTTTAAACAAAAATTATTAAAAAATAAATAATTACTAAGGAATTAATATTGCATGTTTTTTCGACACAAAATGTCAAAAGAATGTCGAAAGAGGGTGTTATTTATGAAAGCTAAAGTTATTGGATTGATACAAATCTGTGCGGGTTGGATTGGTTTACTAATCGGTGCGGTCATTGGTAGCGTACTTGACTTATATTTTTACGGTGCGCTGGGTTCAATCACATCGTATGCCACCTTTTTTGGTGCAGTAATAGGTATCGGGTACACGCTTATATCACTGCAAACCGTTTTAAAACAGCATCGAGTAGAAGAAAATCTAAGCTAACGCTTGCTGTTGTTTTGCAAATAATTCCTGAATGCCTCCCCGTGCAAGATTCAGCATTGTTTGCAACTCATCTTCACGAAAAGCGTGACCTTCCGCCGTTCCCTGAATCTCAATGAATGCACCGGCATCATTAAGGACAATATTCATATCAGTTTCAGCCTCTGAATCTTCACTATAATCGAGGTCTAGGATTGGTACACCTTGATAAATACCCACAGAAATCGCGGCTACTGCACCGTGAATAGGGTTTTTTTGCAATACACCTTGATTCATTAAATTGTTTACAGCATCGACTAATGCGACATAACTACCAGTAATAGCAGCAGTTCGTGTACCGCCATCCGCTTGAATGACATCGCAATCAACAGTCAGGGTACGCTCTCCCAATGCAGCTAAATCTATCACTGCACGTAGTGAACGACCAATAAGGCGTTGTACTTCTAAAGTTCGACCACCTTGACGACCTGTATAGGCTTCTCTTTGCATTCTATTGTGTGTTGAACGTGGTAACATGCCATATTCAGCCGTAACCCAACCGCTATTACTGCCTTTTAAAAATCGCGGTATACGTTCTTCAGCAGTAATATTGCACAACACTTTAGTATGCCCAAACTCGACCAACACAGAACCTTCTGCATAGCGCGTATAATGGCGCGTGATATTAACGTCACGTAATTGATTTGGAGAACGACCGCTAGGGCGCATGGTTTATCCTTTTCGTTAAACTGGCAATTCTAACACGTATTAGTCAGCAATAAGAACGGTTTGTTTTGAGCAAAATAAATACACTTTCATTTATTTCACTTATTTTATTCCAATGGTTCGGACACTTTTTTAAAGCATATAATAAAATCAATACTTATGAAAGAACGCTTATGTTTGTAACTTATTGAAATATTTAATAATTCACAAAAACTGTCCGAAGTATTGTTATTCAATCTGTTCAACTTCATCTAAAGTTAATTTACGCGCCTGTTCTGGCAACATGACAGGAATACCATCATGAATAGGGTAGGCAAGACGCGAAGCTTTACACACTAATTCTTGAGTTTGCTTGTTATAAATTAATGGTGCTTTCGTTTCGGGACAAACCAGAATATCTAATAAACGTCTATCCACCTTGTTTCTCCTGTAATTTTTGTAATACACGCTTACCAAAATGACTAGGCAAACGTACCTCAATCGGCAAATACCAATAATTTTTTTTGGCGAATTTACGACATTTTACAGCATCTTTTTCCGTCATGATAACGGGTAAATCTTCTTCAAAATCAAAATCTTGTTTTTTAAATACATGATGATCAGGAAAAATATGTGGACGAATTTTACACTGATTATTTAATAAAATATTGAAAAATGGTCGGGGATTACCAATTCCAGCCACAGCATGTAATGAGCAACCTAAAAAATAGCCAAGTGGTTGAGTTTCATTGTCATTCAGCACATTGCGTAATGGTTTTAACGTGTAGTGCATTGTCGTTTCATTCTGCCGCGCCTTACCCTTGACCACAATAAAATCTACCGATTTCAAACGAGTTGGTAACTCACGCAAGGGACCTGCTGGCAGGCAAAAACCATTGCCAAATCGCCGTTGACCATCAATCACTACGATCTCAATATCTCTTTTTAAAGCATAGTGTTGCAAACCATCATCACTAATAATTAAATTACAGCCATGATGCTCAATTAAATGCTTTACACCACGAGCGCGTTTTGGGTCAATAACAACAGGGCAAATTGCACGTTTTGCTAATATGAATGGCTCATCACCCACTTCCCGTACTTGATGCACCGATGGGCGCACTGTTTGCGGAAATTGTTTTATTTCACTACCATAACCACGACTAATAATGCCAACATTGTAACCGTGATGTCTGAGAAAATGCGCAAGCCAAATCACAAGCGGCGTTTTACCCGTACCACCAACGTTGATATTACCCACAATAATAATCGGTACATCAAAATGGATAGGTTTGAGGAAAAAAAGGTACACCCAACGTCTTAACAGAGCAGTAAAACAAAATATCCACGAAAAGGGTACAAGTAACAGTGTTAAAAAATGGGAACGATACCAAATATGTTCTAATTTCATTGCTGTGCTGGCTGTTCGGCTTCAAAACCTATGCGATTATAACCCAATGTTTGAACGGCTTCTAAAGCTCTCATAACCGACTGATGCGGTGCATAAGCATCGGCACTGATTAATAAACTAGGATTTTCCTCTGTACCTGCCGCTCTTTCTAACGCCATTGCAATCGTTTGAAGTGTATCATTGACTAATGCTGTTTCCCATGAATTAATCGCTATCTCGCCTTTTTTGTTAATTAAAATACGGATCGGTTGCGTGGTTTGCTCAGATACTTGCTCAGTTTCAGTTTGTGGGAGCTGAATTTGTAACTCTGATTGGCGATTAAACGTCGTCGTCATCATAAAAAAAACGAGTAATAAAAACACAGTATCAATTAATGGAGTCAAATTAAGTCGTAAACTACTGACTTCGTTACGGTGTCTACGAAATTTCATTGTTTATTCTGCCTCTCTATCACCATGTAAAATATCAAGCATTTTTAAAGCTTCCTGTTCCATTAAAACAACTAACTCATCTACTAAACCACGAAAATAACGATAAAAAATAAACGCAGGAATTGCAATCACTAAACCTGCGGCGGTAGTCATTAAAGCCTCAGATAAACCAGACGATAATACCAATGGATTACCTAAACCGACTTCACCCACTTGGCTCATCATACGAATAATACCAGTCACGGTGCCCAATAATCCTAAAAGTGGCGAAATTTCGGCAATTGTACCTAATGTATTTAAATAACGCTCTAAATCGTGTACCACTTTATTAGCAACTTCTTCAATACTCGCTTTCATCATTTCGCGGTCGTGATGCATATTAACCAAGCCTGCGGCAAGCACCTGACCCAATGGTGAACTACCACGTAAAGCATCAATACGAGCTTTATCTAAACGGTCATCTTTCACCCATTTCCACACTTGTGGCACAAGATTTTTTGGTACGATTTTACTACGTTGCAATGTCCAAAAGCGTTCAATAATAATGGCAAGAGCTATGATAGAGCAGACTAATAGCGGTATCATAACCCAGCCACCAGCTTTAAAAAATTCAAACACAGTTTATCCTTGTCAAAATGAATGATGAATCTACAAGCTTACATTTTATAACATAAATTGATTATTTGGTGAGGATTTGCTCTAAGGCTCAGGTGATATTTTGGTTTTAACCATTACGACAAAAATATGTTTTGTGATACACGATACAAAATACACTTTGATTGGGAGTTACGCAGTTCACAAGAAAATTTTACGCTATATTTGCAACTCATAATAAATCAGGACGCAGAGCCTCCTTGCTGCTTTCCAACGGAGACCATTGGGACGAGGAATACACGATACAAAATACACTTTGATATAAAGAGATAAAAAATATTTTTCCTAACACGAAACAATGCCGTGTTAAAATAAATTAATATACATTGGAGAAAGTCAATGCCCACAATCAGAATCTCCCACCGCTTAAATATTTGGCAGCGCATCTTGGATTTTTTTTCCGCGCTCCATGAGCTATACCCTAAATTGATTAAATTTTTCATCTCAGCACTGTTTTTACTCATCATTTTTTTAGCCGCTTATGAGTTAATCCGTTACGATTTAACCATTGAACCCTTCCAAGTGCCGAGTAAATTATCGAGTGATGGTTACACAGGAAAAGTCATAGCTTACCAATTAGGCGAACAAATCCAACGTACTAATTTAAAAATTACCTCGCCGCTCATGCTCAAACAAACTGAAAAATCCTCATGGCTACCACAAGAATTACAAAAACCTGACTCTTTAGTAGCGGCTTCACCAATTATCGCCAATGAACGCGCTATGTCTATGCAATTTCAAGGTTTAGGCAAAGCGCAAAATATTTCAGTCCCCGGTATTGGTTTATCTTTGGATGTGATTGTCAACTACTTATCGGATTTATTTGGCATTCAACAAAATCGGATTTATGGGGAATTAATAGAAAAATCAGATGGTTATAAAATTACAATACGTGTTACTAACCGAGCTGCAAAAAGCCTTTTTTATCCCGATGTTGACAGTGCAGTTGAAGCGGCTGGCGAATATGTCGCACGTACACTAGCACCTTTACCAATTGGTGTAAATTATTGTTTTGAAGGCAGTAAACAGAGTTTAGCTAAATTAAGTGAATTAATTGCAGAATTACAAGCGCAAACCAACTCCACGACTGAAGAAAAATCTATCACATTTACTTTACTTGGCTGTTGGTTAAAAACGTTAGGAGAGTATGATAATGCTTTGGAAAGTTTGAATAAAGCGGAATCACTCGTTGCTGACAATTCTGTAAATAGCATTATTGCAGGTGACATTTTAATTGCTTACGGCGATAGAGATAGTGATGAGCAAAAATATCAACAGGCAGTAGAAAAATATCAATACGCATTAAAATTACAACAAGATAGTGATAGTTTAGCGGTATATTCTCGATTGGCTCAAGCTTACCTCAAATTAAACCATAAGCATCAAGCCTTCTCCATTTACGAAAAAACGTTGAAAAAAAGCTCATTTATACACAAATCACTCATTTATGCCAATTGGGGTAATATTTTATTACGTGAAGAGCCAGCCGCCGCTATAGATAAGTACAAACAAGCTTTATATGAAAATCCATCCTACTATTTAGCGTATGCGTTCTGGGGCGATGCCTTGTACCGCATGAAACAGTATGAACAAGCCGCTGCTAAATATGCTAAAGCACTACGTTTAAATAATTCTGATCCAGATTATGCGATTATTTATGCAAATTGGGGCGAATCATTGTTGAAATTAAGAAAATATGAAGAAGCGATTCAAAAATATCGAAAAGCATTACTTTTAAATCCAGAGATTTTATGGGTTTACGGAAATTGGGGTTATGCGTTGCAAAAACAACAAAAGTATGAAAAAGCAATTGATATTTACAAACAAGCAGCGGGAAAAGATAAATTAGATTCGTGGATTTTGCGTGATTGGCGTATTGCTTTAAGCGAGATGAATAATCCAAGTTCAGAAATGTTGTCGTATTATCAAGCTTATAGCGATGCTTATCATATTCGGACACCTTCATCTGTCTACGGTGATTGGGCGGATATGTTACGCAAATTAGAGCATTATGAGCAAGCTATTGAAAAATATCGTTTAGCGGTTGAAACCATGTCAAGTTATAACAGCAATTACAAAGCGATTATGTATGCTAATTGGGGCTACACTTTGGCAAAATTGCAACGTTATGATGCCGCTTTGGAAAAATATCAATTGGCAAAACAAACGAAGGAAAGAATGAATGAAAAATTGTATGAATGGGTGTATGCGTTTTGGGCAAATGCGTTGAAAGAGCAAGGAAAATATGCTGAAGCATTAGTAATTTACAAGGAAGCAGCGCAAAAACATGAGAAGTTGCCAACTTGGATGTTGAAAGGGTGGGGAAGTTTATTTGAGCATTTGGGTTATCCTAATAATGAATTGATAATTTTTTATCAGCATTACGTTAAAACCAATCCCGAACAAGCGTCAACTTACCATGCTTGGGGTAATGTGTTGAGAGCATCGAAGCAATTTAGTGAAGCGTTATCTAAATATAAATATGCAGTGACTTTAGATGCCGAACAGCCGCAATATTGTACGGATTGGTGTGTTACTATCCAGAAATTGCCGAATACGCTAGAAAAAGATGTTTCATTTCGCCAAGCAGAGCTTGGAGTTTATCAACAAAACAGTTGCCAAGATTTAATGCCTTGTTTGGAAATGGTAGATAGTTTTGGTGAGGTTTCGACAACGCAGTAAGCACAACGTTAAAATAATGGATTAACAGCTTTGAATTTAAAAACAATGCTGTTAGTCCTGTTTTGAATTTACATTGCAAAATCGAGTTGTCGCCATGCTTCGTATAAAATAATTGCGGCTGAATTGGATAAATTTAGACTGCGACTAGTAGGTAACATTGGAATTCTAATCACCTGTTTAGTGGGTAAACTTTGTAAAAATTCATCTGGTAAGCCGCGTGTCTCAGGACCAAAAATAAAACCATCACCTGCTTCGTAATGCGGCGTTGTATGATTAATCGTACCTTTTGTAGAACAGGCAAATAATTTTCTGGGTTGCACCTGCCTAATACATGCCTCAATACTTTGATATTCTTTCACATTTGCCCATTCATGATAATCCAAACCTGCACGACGCATTCTTTTGTCGTCCAATTCAAAACCCAAAGGATGAATCAAATGTAACTGTACGCCAGAATTAGCACATAAACGGATGATATTACCCGTATTGGGCGGGATTTCTGGTTGATAAAGGATGCAGTGAAACATGTAAATTAATTTTCAATAATTGGACGATGCTAAAAAATATTTCATTTTAAGAGACGCGCTTAATGTTTGAATATGACGCTGCAAATCTTATCTCTCTGATATATTTAGTTTTTATCAAAATTATCCGAAATATTGATTAATATATGTTGATAACCGCGTAACCCCTGCTGTGATAACCAATAATTGAAATAAAAGTATTCCCAACAGGCTTGATTCCTGATAAAACAGTTTTGTTATCAATTCCATACAGTCGAGTGGCAACACTACAAGATTCCATTTTAACACCTTCTTTCTGTTGCAAATCTTTTAGTAGTTGGTGTACTGTATCCACATCTTCTTGTTGTTCAAGAGGAATTTTTTCCTGATCTGTAGAAATAAGTTTCACTGTACTCCCACGAAAGGCAAAAACCATATCAGGCTTAACCTGCTGTTTAATCAGTCCTTCGTAAGTTTCTTGAATCACAGACAAATAAAGTGCAAGCTTTTTAGGATTATCCATATTAATATCCCATAATACTTTGCCTAAACTCACATTTTCTAATGCAGCAGCATCATTTACTTCCTGTGAAAATCCTTGTAACGGTAGAATAACAATGAGTCCTAATAGGAATTTAGAATAAAATAAAGTTTTCATTATCGCGCTCCAAAATTAAAAATAAAACGATTGGCTAAGAAAAAGACCACAGAAATTGGAATAATTATAAGGTTTTTAATTCTAAAATACCCTCTTTGGGTAAATCTAACTGACTAGCAGCGTCATACAACACACTTTGCAAACCCTCTTCAATCACAGGGTGATAATAAGGCATTTGCAGTAACTCACGCACTGTCATTTGTTGCTGAATTGCCCAAGCCAGTAAATGCGCTAAATGTTCTCCGCGCACAACAATCATTTCAGCACCAAGTAATTGATGGCTCAATTTATCTGCATAAACTCGAATCATGCCCTTGTTTTTACTCATAATCATAGCACGCCCCTGCATTTGAAAATCCATGCTGCCAATTACAATATTTTCTTTATCTTTCAATTCGTTCCAAGTTTGACCAACACGAACAATATTAGGATCGCAAAAAGTGATACCCATTGGTACTTTACGCTTAAAACTAAGCACTGCATTCTGCGTAGCGTTATAACCTGCAATTCGTCCCTCATCACCTGCTTCATGCAAAATAGCTCTATCAGCATTGACATCGCCAGCAATAAAAATCGGTAGATCGCCTAGTTGCAACGTGTTTGGATTGTAAACAGGTATACCTCGTGCGTCGAATTCAACCCCAATTTTATCCAAATTTAAACCAGCAATATTAGGTTTACGACCTAGACTTGCTAAAACTCTATCAACCAAAATACTCTTATTACCGGCTTTCACTAGTATCTGTCCTTCTTGCTCCTCTAATTTTGCAGCATGACCAAGCCATAAAGGAAATGACTCGCTAATTAATTCTACTGCATTTTTATTTATTTCAGGGTCTTGAATACCGCTAATTGTTTCTAAAATATCTACGCCAACAACTTGAATACCTAAACGACTTAATGCCTGTCCCATTTCCAAGCCGATTACGCCTAAACCCAAAACCGCAATACTTGCTGGTAAGGTTTCTTGTTCAAATAAATTATCTGTAGTCAAAATATAGTCTGTCAAATCTGCCCAAGCGGCTGGAATAATTGGAGAAGTACCTGTAGCGATAATAATTTTTTTAGCTTTAATTTTTTCATGATTGACTTGTAGCAAGTTTGGCTCGATAAATTGAGCGTAGCCATCGACACATTTATCACGTAAACGCTCCATCCCACCCGTCACGCGACCTACAAAACCATCACGCAATTTGCGAACATGACGCATAACTGCTGGAATATCAATGCGTAATTTGTCACCGCCATAAATCCCCTTAGCAGACAAAGTGTGTCGATAATGATAATCTTCGGCTGCCTGAATTAAAACTTTAGAAGGCATACAACCTACACGCGCACAAGTTGTACCGTAATGCCCACCATTAATTAAGACAAAATTATCTGTTTGGCGACGAATTTGTGATATTGCATACAATCCCGCAGAACCTGCACCAATAATAGCTACGTCAACATGTCTATCCATAATTATTCCTTAATAAAAACTAAATAAGATTTATAAAAATATTTTTATTCTAAAGTAGGTATTATCATTAAATTTTCAACTTACTAAGAAATTCAATATATTGCTTTGATAAAATATCACCATGGCATGGCATTCATAAATGGCATTGCATGATTAAAAGTGTTAAATGCAGGCACAATATTGCGTGATAATATTGTCATATTATTTGACATGCTAGTGAGATCACGACTCATAGAACGTGTATCGGTTTTCATATCACCAATATATGTGGTAATCATAGTTAAATCACCAGTAACGGTTTGAAAATCTTCACGCATCCCGGCAATATCGGTGTGCATACTTGACATGTTTGCAGAAATTTTCAACATAGAATTGTGCATATCGCTCATATCTTCAGATACTTGTATCATTGAAGCTTTCATGTGTTCCATTGCGTTTTGCATAATATCTACTGACAGTGACATTTGTTGAGTTGCGTGATTCATGTAATGAGTCGAATCATTCATAGTTTGCATCACATTACGCATTCCTTTCATTTCACTGCTAATATCATTTACATTTCTCGACAGTTCAACAATTTCAATTGAAATATTTGCCATGTAATGTGTGACTTGACCCATATCCATAGTCACCATATAAATTAGGTAAAATACATAACCCGATACGACTGTAATCACCGCACCAAAGACATATAACACGCGCTCAAAGATTTTATAACGTTCGGTACGGGTTTCAAAATCTCGGTGTAAAGCTATTAATAAAGGGCGCATACTCTGCACAAGATCATGCAGACAAGATGTCGTATCGATATTAGGAATGATGTCATCATCAGAATCATTTTTTGTCATAAATTTATTAGTCTAAAGCGTTTTTAATAATGCTATCAAACGTATTTTCGATAATTTGATTTAATTTTTTATCGGCTAAAAGTGGTTTGCGAAAAGCAATATAAGTGTTATCAGGTTCGGAGTTTGTAGTATAAATCGATAATGTCAAAGGACATAACACCATATAAGCAGGATGTGATTGCGCAAATTGGTGAGTTAAAACCGCACTGCAAAAACTAAGAGATTCTGCTTTAAGATAAACAGATTCTGTTACACCAACATCCTTAGCGGTACGTTGCAACATGTCGCTAATGTTTAGCGCATCGTTTAGAGTAAAACCTTTGTTAGTGATTGCCATTTCTAACTCAAATTTAGTATCTTCTAACGTTTCATCGACACGATAAATTGTAATTAATTCATTAGTTTCGATGCGTTCCAGCGCATTGACGTTAATTGATAATAGGCAAAGTAAAATAATTCTAAGCATAAAACGGCTCCATAGTCGTGCGTTCTTAATTGGTTAAAAGTGCTATTTTGAACTACAATAACTACAATTTTGTTAATTTACTTATTTAAAATACTGTAAAAGTATCAATTTGCAATACTTTACTAAATTTAGCTTTTGCGTAATGCGATTTATCCGCTTAACAGGCTAAGCAAAATAACCACACTTACAAACGTTAATCCTGCGATAACTAAACTAAAAATTGGATAACTTTGTTCTTGTGAACGTGTTGAAATTCTATCTAATTCATGACTAAATTTAATAATTTTGTCTTCAGCTTGCTCAATACTCTCTTCTAAAAAATCAATTTCTTGACGGATTTTACTTGCTTCGGCACCATCAAAAAAATCTCTAGTAAACCCTTCATTTTGTTTAACATCAAGTAATTCTTGTTCTTTTTCTGCCAAGCGACTACTGAAAAATTCTAGCCTTTGCTGTTCGGTTTGCAACATTTTATAAATTGCGTTATCTGTATGTTGTACGGTATTCGGCATCTCTGGTATGGTTTGTTGTGGCTGTTCAGTGAGAAAAAAGATAATCAACCCACTGACAACACTAACAAAAATACCAATGAATATATTTTGTAACAAACTTGTATGCAATTTAATTTTCATGGCGTTCTTTACTAAATAATCATCTGCTTTTGATTTGAAGTGATAGGATAACTTGGATTGCAGCAATTCTCAATTTAAAACGCGGGTTTTGATTCTCAAACAGTGTACTGAATAGTTCGCTTGTTTCTCTGTCATCCCGTGCAAAGGTTTCATATTATCTGATGTTAATGTAGTAGCAAGCTCAATATTTAAATTATATAGAAATTAATTAAGATGCTAACAGAAGGAATTAACTATGTGAAACTTCATTTTGAATGATGAAAGTAATATTTTTATTGACGGATTAACTGAATTACGCATCAAAATCCTACCCTTTTTTGGTGATTCTGTTACGTCCCTATATCAGCTCACCGAATAAATATATTTTTTTGAGTCTGGGCTGCTCAATGTAAGTTGAAAAAGATATACTTATAGTTCAAGAATACTCGCAGTACTGACTATTTCAAGAATCGGTTTAAAATGAAAAATTATTATGAGATTCTCGGCATTAGCCCGGATGTAGACCAATCTAATATCAAAACTGCTGCTCAGGCAAAAGCTAATGAGATTAATGAAGCGTTTCGGGTTTTAAACGATCCACAAAAGCGTAGGGAATATGACCTTACTTTGCCTCAGCAGCAATCTGCTAAACATTTTGCAAACGACTCACAAAAGCTTGAGGAATATGATCTTGATTTATCTCAACAACCTATTAAGCATCATGAGCAAACTAGCATTGCAAAGCAGAAAGAAACACCTCCTAAATTCAAAACAAAGGGTGAAAATCGTCAGTGGCTTAAAAATATGCTCAACAGTTGGGGTGAATATTTACATTTGGAAACACCTTCTCTACGCGATGTGATGATTTTTACTATTGCATTGGTTTTCTTCGTTTATATGCTTATGCAATTTATCTTTCCGCCACCGATTACACCGCCGTCGCAACCTACTTTGTCTTTGGGCAAATATTCTTCTGACAAAGATTAGCAAAGATTAGCGGTAAAGTTTTGTGCTAAAAGTGCTACGTTTAACCGATTTTGAAACGGCATGACACCAAGTAGCGGTGCATAAATTCGTGGTTGTAGTGTTTCCAAAGTCGTTGCTACCTCGTAATCTTCATCCAGACAATTTGCTATCCAACCTTTCAGTTGACAACCATCACGTTGAATTGCCTCCGCTGTCAGCAAGGCGTGATTAATACAACCTAGACGCAAACCGACAACTAGAATAACCTGAGCTTGTAGCGCGTTGACTAAATCAACTAAGCTATGTTTATCATCGATCGGTACGCGCCAACCGCCCACACCCTCGATAATGATAATATCAGCTTGATTTTGTAATTGTTGATGAATTTGGATAATTTTATCAAGTTTAATTTGAGTATTAATTTGTTGTGCGGCTAAGTGTGGTGCGATGGGTGGCTCGAAACGGTAGGGATTAATCCAGTCGTAAGGTAAAGTTAATTTACATGTCGCTTGTAACAATAAAGCGTCTGCATTGCGTAGTCCGTCCGCAATTTTTTCGCAACCTGAAGCAATCGGTTTCATGACCGCCACGCTATTATTTTGCTGTAATGCGTGAATTAAAGCCGCACTACACCACGTTTTGCCAATTTCAGTATCTGTACCTGTAATAAACCAAGTTTGCGTCATAATTTTATGCAACTAACTCTCTGATAATCATATAAAAAAGATTTTTTTTACTATTGTAGGGTGCTATTGTAGGGTACATAAGCGATAGCGTCATGCACCAACTAAAGCGTCCATCCGAGAACGCTATTTACGGTCAAAATATTTTTATATCGTAACAAGTTTAAACAAATTTAACACTATTTTATATTTCAAATGGGTTCTATACTATTAACCAACACACCACATACACGGACTCTATCAAAATGTATCGGTTACTGTTTATTTTATTTCTACTCACAGCCTGTAGTGAACGAACAATTTATATTGGTTTTGTAGGTGAACTTACTGGCAGACATTCTACTGAAAACGTCGCTGTTCGCAATGGTGTGGAGCTTGCGATAGACCTACTCAATACAGAAGGTGGTATTAATGGACGACCTATTAAACTAATCGTTAAAAACGATAAAGGAAATCGTGAAATTGCTCAAGCGGTAGACGCAGAACTGATTGAGCAAGGTGTAGCAGCAATTATCGGACACATGGCAAGTCAACCGACAATTGCCGCATTACCACTGATAAATGAAACTCAAACGATACTATTTAGTCCCACTGTGGCACGACTATCGAAACAAAAAGATTATTTTTTCCGTGCCGCTCCCAGTATCCAACAAGAAGCCAAAGCCTTTCCTAGCTATTTATACCATCATCTAGGTATTCGTGAGCTAGTAGGTATTATTGACACCAATAACCTAGATTACACGGAAGCATTATGGAATGTAATTAGTGAAGATTTTAAAACACTAGGCGGCGTGGTCCGATATAGCTTATACATTAGGCATGAAGATTTAAAAACTTTTATTATCGAAAGTGGTCTTAATAAATTACAACCTGAAGCCATTATGTTTTTATCGGGTGCTAATGATGTCGCATTACTTGCGCAATTTGCACGTCAGCAGGGAATTGCATCACAATTTTTTGCACCTGTTTCCGCGCATAACCAAGATTTAATCCTCAAAGGCGGACGAGCTGTCGAAAATATGCAAGTGCTCTCTATTTATAATCCAGATAACCCTTATCACAATTTCCACCCATTTAGCCAAAAATATCAACAACGTTACCGTCAAAAACCGAGTTATGGCGCAGCTTATGGATTTGAAACTGTCACTATATTGGCACATGCTTTGCGGAAAACGCGCGGAAAAGCGCAAGGTCTGTCAGAAGCATTATTGAATATTAAACAATTTTCCGCAATACAAGGCTTAATCACAATTGATGCTTATGGTGACATACAACGCGATTTATATATCATGCAAGTCAAGAATGGGCAATTTAAAGTCGTTCATACGGTGTCGGGTTCATGAAACAACATTCTCTTAAATCAGTATTTATCAAAATGATCATGGTGCTGGGAATACAAGTCGCGCTTATCCTTATCAGCATTTTGTGGCTTGGCGTTCATTACGTGCAACAAGAAATTTTACGCCACCAAACATTATTAATTAATGCCTTAACTGAACAAACTGAACGCTATCTTGCTGAAACTGAAAGTTTAATTACGACGCTAGGCACGAGTTTGCCAAATTTTAACCAACTGGAACAGCAATATTTACTTGCTCAAACCCGACACCATTATCCGCGCTTGAACAGCTTATATTTTATTAATGCTGATGGCTATGTCACCATTGAAGACAGTTTAACCTATGAGTTAAAAACATCATTAAAAGGTCTCGACTTATCCAATACACCTTATTTTCAACATGCGCAACATTCTAAAGATACTTATTTTTCAGAGCCTTTCATTTCCATTGCCAACGAAGCGGTATCACTCACTTTGGCGGTACCAATTTATCAACGTGCTAATCAAACATTCTTAGGCGTATTGGTTGGCGAATTAAACTTAGAATTATTGCAAGATACTGTAGAACAAGTACATTTAGACCCTAGTACTCAAGTATTTATCGTCGCCAAAGACGGTACGTTAATCGCCCACCCACAACATGTTTGGGTGCAAGAGCGGCGTAATTTAGGCAATTTAACATTGGTACAAATGGGCATGTCTGGACAACGTGGGTTTCGTATTTTTAATGAAAATAACACTTGGTTATTGGGCAGTGTCGCCGCTACGCATAATCAATGGATTGTTGTTACAACGCAACCATTATTCATTGCAGCACGCTCTATCATCATGATGGTTTTATTGGCTGGATTAATTTTAAGTGTAAATTTATTATTATTATTTAGTATGATGCGGAGTCAATACAGTCAAATTGTCCAACCACTATCCATATTAGTTGAGGAGGCAAATGTACTTGCCAGTGGTACTTATCGACGTTTGAATATTGATCGTCTAGGGACTTTACAAGAAATTATCAGTTTAGGACGTAATTTTGACCAAATGGTCGGGGCGGTACAAGAACGAGATAAAGCTCTAGCCCAACGTTTAGCAGAAACTCAAAAGGCAAAAGAAGAAGCTGAAGCAGCTACTCGTGCCAAAACCGACTTTTTAGCTAATATGAGTCATGAATTGCGTACACCACTCAATGCAATTATCGGTTACAGTGAGATTTTACAAGAAGATGCACAACTTATTGGTGAAGATGGTTTTGTTAAAGATTTAGCATTTATTAATTCTGCGGGAGAAAATTTATTATCTATTGTCAATGACTTACTAGATATTTCTAAAATTGAAGCAGGTAAAATGACCTTATATTTAGAAACTTTTGATATATCCGCAGTTATTCAAGAACTCGCCAAAACATCTAAACTGGTGATGCAGGAAAATAATAATCAATTAACTATTCAATGTATTAAAAATATTGGTGAAGCCCATACTGATTTAATTAAATTTCGTCAATGTGTATTGAAATTACTTGACAATGCAGCAAAATTTACACATAACGGTAAAATTAAATTAACAGTATGCACTGAACAATATGAAGATAAAAATTGGTTGATATGTGAAGTTGAGGACGATGGTATTGGAATTAGTGAGGAGAAAATGGAACATTTATTTGAAATTTTCACTCAAGCAGATAGTTCAACTACACGCCAATACGGTGGTACTGGATTAGGATTAGCAATTACACGCAATTTTGCCAGATTGATGGGTGGTGACGTATTCGTTAAAAGTGAATTACGCAAAGGCAGTATTTTTACGCTACGCCTACCAATTAAAATAAGCATTCAAGCATTACAACAACAATTTATTTGCTATAAGGCATTGAAACCCTTACCCTCACAAGGCGGCTTAGTGCTAATTGCAGAAGATAATCCAACAGAACAAGCGTTACTAAATGCTTACTTACAACAAACTGATTTTCAAGTTATTGTGGCAAAAGATGGTTCTGAATGTTTACATTTAGCGAAACGCTATCAACCTGATTTAATCTTATTAGATATTTTAATGCCTAAGGTAGACGGTTGGATTGCATTGACCGAGCTGAAAAATGATGAAATTTTAGCGAGTATTCCGGTATTTATACTATCTATGTTAGAAGGTGAGCAACGTCGCGCACGCGCCGCTGGTGCATCCGAATTTTTATCCAAGCCCATAAAAGCAGATATTTTATTGCAAACCATTGATAAATATCGTCAGTATGATGAATAAATATTAATGAATTTTTAATCAACTATATTCAGCAAAATACGTTTAATATAGCTCAATCGGGTCAATATCAACATGCCAGCGTATCTTTTGCCCAGATGCGGGTAATTTAGGCAACCATTGCGTCAATAAGTGATGTAATGTTGCACGTTGATTAGACTGTATTAGAAGTTGTGCTCTGTATTTTCCCGCACGTTTTGCAATTGGCGATATAACTGGATGATGTAACTCTATGTTTTCATTGGTAAAATATTGCGCTTCCAATCTCGACATTTCTAAAAAATGTAACATTTTTTCCTGATCATCAGATTCCGCACGTAACACCGCTAAATAACTGAAAGGTGGATAATTTGTTAATTTTCTGTCTGCCAAATGTTTAACTGTAAAACTATGATAACCCTCTTGTACTAAACACCTTAATAATGGATGATCTGGGTAAAAAGTTTGCACAATGACCAAACCTTGTTGCTCTACGCGCCCTGCACGCCCTGCTACTTGGGTAAATGTCTGCGCCATACGCTCTGGACTACGATAATCAGCACCAAACAATCCCCCGTCAATATTAATGATTCCGACTAAC
This sequence comes from uncultured Thiotrichaceae bacterium, assembly GCA_964388965.1. GTDB lineage: Bacteria > Pseudomonadota > Gammaproteobacteria > Beggiatoales > Beggiatoaceae > Albibeggiatoa. The sequence goes on from CAYMCP010000007.1 coordinate 57,365, forward strand.
ATAACATTTTTAAAATGATGTCCTTTAGCTAACATTTGTGTTCCCACTAAAATATCTGCTTCACCCGAATTAATTTTTTTAATCAAATTAGACATAGCATCTTTAGCACGAGTACTATCGCTATCAATCCGTAAAATACGCGCATCTGGAAAACGTTGTTGTAAAATTTCTTCAATACGTTCAGTGCCTTGCCCTAAGCGCATTAGTTCTGGATGCTGACACTGAGGACAAATTAAATCTACTGGACGCTGCGCATTACAATGATGACAATGTAAAGTGCGTGTTATTTCATGATAAGTCATATTCATCTCACAGTGCTCACACTGGGCAATCCATTTGCAATGCGGACATTGCAATAAAGGTGCATAACCACGACGATTAATATAAATTAATACTTGCTGATTTTTATTTAAACATGTTTGAATATGATTTTGTAAAATCTGTGAAATGGGATAATTAGCTTGTTGATGCTGCATGTTGATAATTTTAAAACGCGGGTGGATGGCAACACCTGCACGTTCTGGCAAGATAATATGTTGATAACGTTGCTGTTTTGCATTATATAATGATTCTAAACTTGGAGTTGCGCTGCCTAAAATGATGGGAATATTTAATTTTTGCGCGCGTAGTACCGCCATGTCTCGCGCCGAATAACGTAATAAATCTTGTTGTTTATAAGAATGATCATGCTCTTCGTCAACAATGATAATGCCAAGTTGAGGAAATGGTGTCCAAATTGCCGAGCGTGTACCAATAATGATGGAAATTTGATTATTCTTAGCTTGTAACCAAGTTTGTAGCCGTTCTTTAGCAGAAATTTTTGAATGAATGACACCAATGGGAACTTGATAACGTTGTCTAAATCGTTCAACAGTTTGTGGCGTTAAATTGATTTCTGGAATTAATAATAATGCCTGTTTATTTTTTTTTATTATTTGCTGTATAACTTGTAGGTACACCTCTGTTTTACCGCTCCCAGTCACACCGTCGAGTAAACAAGGATAAAATTGCTCTAAATGTTGACAAATTTCATCAACTGCCTGTTTTTGAGCGACATTTAAAGTCAAATGTTGTGCGTCTGTGCTGTATGATTCTGACTCTTCTTGTACAATCAATCCCTTTTTTTCTAAACTGCGTAATGTTATCGCTACATTTTTACATTGCTCTTCTAATGCTGTTTTTGAAACGCCTTGCGGATATTGTTGTAAAATACTAACGACTTGTTGTTGCTTTTCGGTAAGTGATTGCGACGTATCTGCTGCTAATTTCCATATTGTTGTCGGTTCGAGCTGGACATTTTTGCCTTGCATAATCAAGCTTGGCAATGCAACGTCAAATGTCATACCTAATGGATAATGATAATAGCGACTTGCCCATTTAATCAATTGCATCATTTCTTCTGGAATTAAAAGGCTTGAATCTAATAATGCCACAATAGGTTTAAGTTTTGACAATGGGAGTTCGGTTTTATTGCTAATGCCAATAACGATACCAATTAATGTACGTTTACCAAAAGGTACTCTAACCCGTATCCCGATTTGTATTTGCTCAATGTGTGGCGGCAATAAATAATCGAAATGTGTATAAACAGCAACGGGTAGCGAAACTTGTAAAATAATTGGCATCTTGTCTATTTCAAAAAGTGTATTTGTTAGACTTATGTGTATTCACGGCATACATTATCACGTGCATTTGAAGCGAGTAGAGGAATTTTAAACTTTAAAATCAAATCGTTAAAAAATAAATTTCATGGTTATGGATAGTATCTACAGCTAATTCTTGAACTTTGGCTTTCGCATCTTGTACACAATTAAAACATTTTCCCCGTAGATGATGGAGTTGTTTTGCAATATCTTGCACCTCTTTTTCCACCTTCCTGTTAAAGTTCCATTTATCCTTTCTTTTACTAATTCAATCGGATTAGGGATTTTTGTGATAAATTGCAAATTTTTCAAGTTTTCTCCGTAAAAACTCAGCTTTATTGCATTTAACTCATTGAATTTATGTAATATTTATACTTATCTGCAAACTGACAATGTAATTTCATCATAATTAAGAATTCTACTTTATGCGTATAAGCTAAATTTAGTTGATTTAGATCAAGGTTTTTAAAAATAAAACGGTTCAAAGTGTACCCGAACTGGACACAACACCAGTTTATTCGCCGGGGTAGCCTCATTGTATCACACTATGATGTTGGACTGCCGAGTGGCGACTTATGATCAAAATATGGGAGTCTGAATATGTCTCAATCAAATTTTAGTCCTTCTCGCCGACAATTTCTTAAAATGATGGGGGCTGCGGGTCTTAGTGCAGTGTCGGCAAACGCATTCCCTCAATATCAATATCTCAGCCCTGTTTCAGTGGCTAACCCCTTAGAAGCTTATCCTAGTCGTGACTGGGAACATGTTTACCGTGATATTTATCGGCATGATAAAAAATTCGTTTTCATGTGCTGTCCTAATGATACACACAATTGTTTATTAAATGCGTTTGTAAAAAATAATATTGTGGTGCGCATTGAGCCAACCTATGGCTACGGCAAAGCAACTGATTTAAATGGCAATCAAAGTTCACACCGTTGGGACCCGCGTTGTTGTCAAAAGGGCTTAGTCTTGGCAAGACGTTTTTATGGTGATCGCAGAGTCAATGGTGCTTTTTTACGCAAAGGCTTCAAACAGTGGGCGGATAGTGGATTCCCCCGCGATCCCAAAACGGGTGCGGCACCAGCAGAATTAATGCGACGTGGTTGGGATAGTTGGGTAAAAGTTTCACATGCAGAAGCTTTTGGTTACCACGCTCGTGTTTTGAAAAATGTCGCTGAAACCTATTCAGGAGAACAAGGTAAAGCTTACTTGTTAGCACAGGGGTATGACCCTGATATGGTCGCTGCCGCAGAGGGTGCTGGTACGAGAGTAATGAAATTTAGAGGCGGCATGGCAAAACAAGGCGCAGTCCGTATTTTTGGTGCATTTCGTATGGGTAATAGCATGGCTTTGTTAGATCACCATGTGCGCGGGGTTTCGCCAGATGAAGCTAAGGGTTCTGGTGCATGGGATTCTTATTCGTTCCATACAGATTTACCACCAGGTCATCCTATGGTGACTGGCGAACAAACGAATGATTTTGAATTATCAGATACTGAAAATGCTAATTTAATCATTAGTTGGGGATTAAATTGGATCACAACCAAAATGCCAGATAGTCATTGGTTATCAGAAGCACGCTTAAAAGGTGCGAAAACAGTGGCTATTTCTGTCGAATATTCAGCTACTGCATCTAAATGTGATGATGTTTTAGTTATACGTCCTGGTACTGATCCCGCCTTAGCATTGGGAATTGCACAAGTATTGATTAGCGAAAATAAATTTAATGTAGATTTTGTTAAAAAATATACCGATTTACCCTCCTTAGTGCGTATGGATACTTTGGAGAGACTACGCGCAAGTGATGTTTTCTCAGGACATACGGATGCGAAATTAGATAATTGGACACAAGTGATTCCTAAAGGTGGCAAAGCACAGCCCACGTATCAACAAAATGGTGTGCAAATCCCTGAAGGATTATTAGCGGAATTCGCAGATTTCGTCTTTTGGGATGCTAACACTCAACAAGCTGTTGCCGTGAACCATAATCAATTAGGTGAACATTTTACCGCGTTAAAAATTGATCCTGCCTTGACTGGTCATTTTTCTGTGACTTTGGTTGACGGTAGTGTTGTAGAGGTGCGTCCAGTTTTTGACTTGACAAAACAGTATCTTGATGACAATTGCACTCCCGCGCAAACTGAAAAAGTGACCTGGGCACCTCAAGCTTCAGTCGTGAGTCTTGCGAATGATATTGCAGCCAGTGATGGTAAAACGCTGTTTGCCTGCGGTATGGGTGTAAATCAATTTTGGAATAACGACAATAAAGATCGTGCTATCTTCTTAGTTGCAGCTTTAGGCGGCTGTTTAGGGCGGCATGGCGGTAATGTAGGCAGTTATGCTGGTACTTACAAAAATACATTATTTTCTGGTATTGGTCAGTACACGATAGAAGACCCGTTCCAACCACAATTAGATGAAAATGGAAACATTAAAACCCGTTATTGTTTACGTTCAGAATCCATGCACTATTGGGCAAATGGAGAGCGTTTGATGAAAGCGGGTAATAAAAATATTACGACGGGTGCTCATGTCCCCACGCCAACTAAAACGATTTGGCAGGTCAATTCCAATTCAAGTTTAGGTAATCAGAAGAGCTTTTATGATGTCGCTTTTAATACCTTACCAAGAGTAGAGTGCGTTGTTTACAATGAGTGGTGGTGGACTGCATCTTGTGAATTTAGTGATATTGTATATGGCGTTGATTCTTGGATGGAATTCAAATATCCAGATATGACTGCTTCCAATACTAATCCATTTTTACAACCTTATCCACGAACGCCAATTAAACGCAGTTTAGAAACAGTTTCCGATAACGAAACTTACATGGGTGTCGCGCATGAATTGGCACAACTCACAGGTGACACCAGATTTGAAAAAATGTGGCACTTTATTGCTCAAGGACGTGCTGATGTCTATTTGCAAAGAATTATTGATAAATCTACTCCGCTTAGAGGCTATCGTTTTGCGCATATCGAAAAAATGGGAAAATTAGGTATTCCTTGCCTACTCAATACACGTACTTATCCGCGTATCAATAGTTATGAGCAAGTGCAAGAATCTAAACCTTGGTATACGAAAACGGGACGTTTGGAATTTTATCGCCCTGAAATCGAGTTTATCGAAGCAGGTGAAAATCTCATTGTACACCGCGAACCATCAGATGCGACTTTCTATGAGCCGTGCGTCATCCTAGCTGAACCTCATCCTGCGATTCGTCCTAAACGCCCTGAAGATTGGGGAATCGCAGCAGATGACCGTAGTCATATCACCCGTCAAATGCGTAATGTTACGCACAATGTTGTCCAATTACTAGATTCTAAGCACCCACTGCGAGATCAAGGTTGGGAGTATGTATTCCATACACCAAAATACCGACATGGCGCACATACAATGCCAATAGATACTGATTTTATGGCGATGTTGTTTGGTCCTTTTGGGGATATTTATCGCCGTGATAAACGCATTCCCGGTACTGGAGAGATGTATGTAGATATGCACCCGTTGGATGCGAAAAAGTTAGGTATCGAAGATGGTGATTATGTATGGATTGATGGTGATCCAAATGATTTACCTTTTAGAGGTTGGGACGACCCAGCGCGTGCTGAGGAATATAAAGTTGCTCGTTTGATTGCGAGAGCGCGTTATTATCCAGGTACACCCGTTGGTGTTACACGTATGTGGTTTAATGGCTATATGTCAACACCCGGTTCTGTTAAGGGTGCTGAAACACGTGCGGACGGCGTTGCTAAAAATCCTGAAACGCATTATCAAGCTCTATTTCGCAGTGGCGGACATCAGAGCTTAACTCGTAATTGGCTTAAACCAACTCATCAAACGGCAACTTTAATTACCCGTAAATCTTGGACAAACCAAATCACCAAAGGATTTAATGTAGACGTGCATTGCGTAACAGGTGCCCCCCGTGAATCTATCGCCAAATTTACCAAAGCAGAACATGGTGGATTACATGGAGAAGGTTTATGGAGACCAGCCGCGCTTGGTCTACGACCCACTTATGAACATGAAGTATTTAAGCAATACTTACAAGGTCATTTTGTCATTGTGCGTACCTAGTCAACTAAGGAGTTATCATTATGCCTAAAGTATATAATTGGCAACTTGGACGGGAAATGGAATATCTCTACGAAGGGATACGTCC
>CAYMCP010000008.1:0-43988 GCA_964388965.1 uncultured Thiotrichaceae bacterium
TTCTCGTGTTGCATGGGAATGCGTTCTTGAGCAAGTCGCAGTCAGTGCAATTTTCTCACACACAAATACAACAGTAGGGCAATACTAGATTAAATTTTGGACGTTGGCAAACTACGACGGAAGTTTATCGCAACAATGAGCAAAATAAATTTTGCCCGCCTATTGATGAAATAGTAGCCGTATAACCAATAAATACAGTAAAATGATAATTCAAATCAATATTATTTTGGAGGAAGGATGAAATTTTGTAGCACTTGTGGTTCAGCAAGAATCGAATGGAAAGTGCCAGAAGGTGACAATATGCCACGTTATGTATGCGCTGACTGTCAAACCATCCATTATCAAAATCCAAAAATTGTTACGGGTTGTTTGCCACAATGGGGCGATAAAATTTTATTATGCAAGCGAGCGATTGAGCCACGTTATGGTTTATGGACTTTGCCAGCAGGATTTATGGAAAATAATGAAACGATAGAACAAGCTGCAATGCGCGAAACATGGGAAGAAGCACAGGCGAAAGTTGAAAATGTACAATTATACGTTATCATTAGTTTACCCTATATTAATCAAGTATATATGATGTTTAGGGCAACCATGTCTACACCAGAATTTAATCCGGGGGTGGAAAGTTTAGAAGTGGAATTATTTACCAAACAACAAATTCCTTGGAATGAGTTGGCATTTCCAGTGATCACAAAAACATTAGAATATTATTACACAGACCGAGAGCAAGGCGCATTTCCTTTGCATGTCAGCTCTGTTTTGCGTAAAGTGTAGTGAATAACTAACAAAAGGTTAATATGATGAAGAAAATCATAATGATATTTTTATTTATCAGTTATCCGGCTTGGTGTGTGGATTTATATCAAGTACAAATTTCAGTGGCTGATACGACGGAGGAGCAACGTTTACCTGCGCTTAACAAAGCTTTAGAACAAATTTTGATTAAATTGACGGGTGTGCGTCAAATTGAGCTAAGTGCTGAAATGACGGCTAATGTAGAGCAGTGGGCTGAACAATTTAGTTATCAATCAAAAAATAGTCTAGTATGGCTTGATGTTGCTTTTAATAAAACCGAAGTGGATAATTTAATTAAAAAATTGGGGTTGGAAATATGGTCAGAATCCCGTCCAATTATTTTAGCTTGGATTGCGTACCAAAATGAAATTATTAATGAAACGCATCAAGTTAGTCGTATGCAAACTTTAAAAGATAAAGCAGAGCAATATGGAATAACAGTAATTTTTCCCATTTTCGATTTGTATGAACGCCGTCACTTTCCGCTGAAAAAAATTGAAAACTACGAAGTCACAGAAATGCAGCAATTAGCAAAACGTTATGCGGTCGATACTGTATTGGTGGGATACGCTGTCGAATCACAAATTAATTGGTATTTATTCTATAATAGTGATAAAAAACAATGGAGTACAGAGCAACAACCGCTTAATAAATCATTAATATCAGGTATAGAGCAGGCGATTAATAATATTCTGCCTCAGTCCGTGCAAGATGCCAACGCGCAGACCGGCAAGAAAGCATCACCAAATAAAACAGGATCGTCAACGGAAAGTACAAATTTAACTCTGGAAATCGGAAATGTATCCAGTCTAGCCATATACGCGAAAATTAATCATTATTTAAAGCAGTTGCCAGATGTGCAAAAATTGAAAGTAAAAAACACATCTTCTAGTCAATTGCAGCTTGAAATCACTGTTAAAACAACGGCTGCACGATTCGCACAAATCCTACAAGAAAGTCAGTTTATTTACATTCAATCGCAGACAGAGAATAGTATTGTAGGACGTTTTGAAGAAAATTAATTTGATATATTCCATTTTTCCAGGACTTCTTTGAGTGAGTCTATTTTAAATGGCTTAGAAATGTAATCATCCATTCCGCAATCTAAACATTGTTGTTTATCTTCATGCGAGCTATGCGCGGTCATGGCGACAATTGGTACATGATTACCGGTTGTTTGTTCTAATTCACGAATTTTTTGTGTTGCTTGATAGCCGTCCATCACTGGCATTTCGCAATCCATGAATACCAAGCCGTAATTGCTATTTGCTGTTATTTTATCTAAGACTTCTTGTCCGTTGTCCGCGACTTCTACCTCAAAACCCAGTTTTTTCAGCATAGTAGCGGCAACTTTCTGATTAAAAGCATTATCTTCAGCGAGTAATAATGTAGACATAATATGTTAGTTCTCAGCAAGCTCTGTCGATTCAACTCATTATAGCGAGAGTTGGGATTGATTTAAATTAAAAAACTTCATTAGTAGTCATCACCTAAACCACGAACGTTTGCACCAATCGTATTTTCTAAGCGAAAGACCTCAATTTGGGCGAATGCAGTCAATTGTACCACTTGAATCAATGATTCTTTTGCTAATTCCAAAATTGCAAGCAAAGTGACGACGACACCTGCCTTGCCCTCTTCTGGTGTAAATAGGCTTTCAAATTTTACTCTTTCCAGATGTTGTAAGTCGGCTAAAATTGTGGTCATGCGCTCGCGGACTGATAAAGGTTCACGAGTAACTTGATGCGATGAAAATAAGGCGGCGCGACTCATTACACCACGCATAGCATGTAAAATTGCATTGAGTGGTATTTCTGGAATAATCAATTCTTCAATGAATTTAGGAGGTTCAACCGAAGCAGGCAAAATGTCACGCCCCACACAAGGTAAACCAATTAAAGTATCTGCTGCTTGTTTAATTTGCGCATATTCTTCTAGTTGACGTACTAGCTCTGCGCGCGGGTCTTCTTGTACTAAATTGTCATCTTCATGTACTGGTAGTATCATGCGGGATTTAATTTCAGTCAATACAGCCGCCATAACCAAATATTCCGCTGCTAAATCTAAATGTAACTCTTTCATCATTTTTACATATTCAAGATATTGGCGAGTAATAGAAGCAATTGGAATATCTAAAATATCAATATTTTGGTGTTGAATTAGATACAATAGTAAATCTAGCGGACCTTCAAAACTTTCTAAAAAAATTCTCAACGAATCGGGTGGAACGTACAAACCCTCTGGCAGCTCAACTAAAAATTGATTTTGAACTCGCGCAATCGGTTCGGATATTGTGACAGCATTTTGTTCATTGGAAGGTGTTAAGGTTTGTTCCATTATCTTCAATAAAAGTAATCACTAAGCATTTGACGGGTTCGCATAAAAAAACCTTGAATAACAAACTGTTGTTGCATTAGGGTTGTTTAAGTTCACAATTTGACCGCACCATAGTAGCACGTTTTGCCTTTGTTTTCGCATTCTGAGTAATTTGCCTATCGCCAATTTGATTTTAGACAAGCATTCTCATACACTATCAAGTAATTTTACACAAAAACAGTCAGTTAGGTATAAAAGTGAAAGTAAATAATTTAAAATGTTCATATAAATCTTTAGGGATTGATAATGGTGAAGCCTTATAAACTGCCTGAATAGCGGAATTATCAAAAGTAATACGACCACTACTTGTTATCACCCGCGCACTAATCACATCGCCCTCATAAGTCAAATTAACCGAAATACGACAAGTCAAGTCTAAAGAAATATTACTTGGACGTGACCATTGTTCTTGCACCTGTTGGCGGATGATAGCAGCAGTATACTCAATGCGTTGATCTTGAATTGCTTGACGTTTTTTCTCTAATTGGCGTTTTATTTCAGCCTCATGCGCCGCTTGACGTTGTTGAGCAATTTGTCGTTCGATTTCTGCTTGACGTTGTTGGGCAATTTGTCGTTCAATTTCTGCCTGACGTTGTTGGATAATTTGTCGTTCGATTTCTACTTGACGTTGTTGGGCAATTTGTCGTTCAATTTCTGCCTGTCTAGCTGCGGCTTCCCGTTTAGCTTTCTGTTTAGCGATATTTGCCTCCTCCTTCTCGCGCTCCAAACGTTTCTGCTCTTCCTCTGACTTCCGTTTTAATTCTTCCTGCTTTTGACGTAATTTTGCTAAACGTTGTTTTTCTTCTAAACGCTGTTTTTTTAACGCTTCACGTTCTTGTTGCAATTTGTTCAATCGTTCACGCTCTAAAGCCTTTTCCTGCTCTAAACGCTGTTCCTCTTTTTTCAAATTAGCATAACGTATTGCAGCCAAACGCCGTTGTTCTATCCATTGTGCGTGCAATTCTGTCTGCAATGCCTCCGCTCTACTTACACCTAATTTTGCCAACAACCTCGATTCATCAATCGCAATAGCGTCTACAACTTCATACTGTTTAACGGTATCGACTTTAAAAATAGGTTGTTGCTGTGGTAGATTTAACAAAAGTGCTAAAGCTAAGGCAGCGTGGAGTAATATTGATGCTATTATCGCTAAGAAATTTTCGTACATAATTTTTAGTAAATTTTTAAAGTAAATCAATAAGAAATTGCATCGAATTGTTCCGATTGTACTTCTAGTAAAATATGATTTGGTAAACAAGCCGCAAAAGCACCACCAGATTGCTGCCACCCCGCATGAACACAATAATGTTTTTGGCAAGGAGAATTAACAAAACGAATTTTTCCCTGTTTGATTTCCAATTGACTGTACCCTAATTTTCCTTTGATAGATAATGTTTGTGTTTGATGTAAATTAACTTTTTGCACGCCAGAGGGTGAAGTAATTAAAACATAATCAGCGCGACTTTGTTGCCAATAATTAGCATATAACCAAATAATAATTAAAAATGCAATGATTAAAACAATCCAATCCATTGGTTTTAAATATTGTTTAAATTGTTGTAAAAAGTGCATAGCTAAAGCCTATTTTTCCAAAACATCGTAGCAAAATATAACACATCTAGTGAACCAAAAAAATTATTCCATAAAAAACTCATATTTCCCTCTAAATAAAAATTATGATTTTGGTTAGAATATAATGATATATTGATGCGTTACGTGTTTTAAGCGAAAATACAACTCACAAATGCAACAAGAATTTAACCAAGTTTTTTAAATTAAACCAATGAAGGAGGAAGTTATATGCCTACACGTCGTGAATTAGCCAATGCGATTCGAGCTTTAAGTATGGATGCGGTACAAAAAGCTAAATCTGGTCATCCGGGTGCCCCAATGGGTATGGCGGATATTGCTGAAGTATTGTGGAATGATTACATGCACCACAATCCAACTAACCCAAATTGGGCAAATCGTGACCGCTTCATCATGTCAAATGGGCATGGTTCGATGATGGTGTATTCTCTGTTACACCTCACTGGCTATGATTTGTCGATTGAAGATATTAAACAATTCCGTCAATTACATTCAAAAACGCCCGGTCATCCTGAGTATGGCTATGCACCGGGTGTTGAAACGACTACAGGTCCACTAGGTCAAGGTATTAGTAACGGCGTAGGGATGGCGATTGCGGAAAAAACGTTAGCAGCGCAATTTAACAAACCCGGACATGAGATTATTAATCACAATACTTATGTATTTTTAGGCGATGGCTGCTTGATGGAAGGTATCTCGCATGAAGCCTGTGCGTTGGCGGGTACGCTGAAATTAGGTAAATTAGTTGCGTTTTATGATGACAACGGTATTTCTATTGATGGCGAAGTCGAAGGCTGGTTTACTGACGACACCCCAGCACGTTTTGAAGCTTATGGCTGGCATGTGATGCGTAATGTGGACGGTCATGACCCAGACGCGATTAAAGCTGCGATTGAGCAAGCTCGAAGCGTGAGTGATAAACCCTCTATTATTTGTTGTAAAACCATCATTGGATGGGGTTCACCGAATAAAGAAGGTAAAGAAGAATGTCATGGTGCCCCATTAGGCGATGATGAAATTGCATTAACTCGTGAGCGTATTGGTTGGACGCATGAGCCGTTTATGATCCCTGATGAGATTTATGCAGGTTGGTCTGCTAAAGACAAAGGTGCAAGTGCTGAATCAGATTGGAACAGTAAATTTGACGCATATAAAGCAGCATTCCCTACGGAAGGAGCTGAGTTAGAACGTCGTTTAAATGGCGAATTACCAACAGATTTTGTGGAAAAAGCGAATACATTTATTTCTGATGTCAGCGCGAAAGCAGAAACGATTGCATCACGTAAAGCCTCACAAAATACGCTAAATGGTTATGGTCCAGCGTTGCCAGAATTATTGGGTGGTTCTGCGGATTTGGCAGGTTCAAACTTGACTTTATGGTCTGGTTGCAAAGGTATTCAAGAAGATGCGGCAGGCAATTACATATTCTACGGTGTACGTGAATTTGGTATGTCCGCCATCATGAACGGTATTGCATTACATGGTGGTTTCATTCCTTATGGCGCGACTTTCTTGATGTTCTCGGAATATGCACGTAATGCGTTGCGTATGGCGGCATTGATGAAAATCCAATCTATTTTTGTTTATACGCATGACTCAATCGGTTTAGGCGAGGACGGACCAACTCATCAACCTGTAGAGCAAATTGCTACAATGCGTTTAATTCCAAATATGCAAACTTGGAGACCATGCGATGCGGTAGAATCTGCGGTTGCGTGGAAAATGGCGATTATGCGTAAAGATGGACCTAGCTCATTAGTATTTTCACGTCAAAATTTAGCGCATCAAAGCCGCGATACAGCCCAAATCGAAGCGATTGAAAAAGGTGGATACGTTTTAAAAGATTGCGACGGTACACCCGATGCGATCATCATTGCTACAGGTTCAGAAGTTGGTTTAGCGACGGATGCTGCTGCACAATTAAGTAGTAAAAAAATTCGTGTCGTGTCTATGCCTTGCGTTGACGTATTTGAAACCCAAGACGCGGCTTATCGTGAATCAGTCTTACCTAGCAGCGTTAAATCTCGCGTTGTAGTTGAAGCGGGTTCAACTGGTTTGTGGTACAAATATGTTGGTTTTGAAGGTCAGATTGTAGGTATTGACCGTTTTGGTGAATCAGCTCCAGCAGGTGATTTATTTAAAGAATTTGGCTTCACAGTAGAAAATGTCGTGAAAGCAGTTGAAGCGGTGATGTAATTTTAGTCTAAATAGAACGACTGCTAATTTTTTTATGGATTGGCAGTCTTTTTCCCTACAGTAGAGCGTCTTGATTGCATTCCGACGGAAAGCACTGCAACAAAAAATAGGAGAAAAGACAAGAAAACTCACAATTGCTTTTCATACTCATCCCATACTAGTTTAAGGCAGTTTAGGGTATAATGATGCCCTGTTTTTTTAATATTTTTACTGGAAATTTATATGAATTTAGATAAAGTTGCGCCGGGCAAAAAGATACCTGATGAAGTGAATGTTATTATTGAAATTCCCGCACACAGTGATCCCGTGAAATATGAGGTTGACAAGGAAACTGGTGCAATGTTTGTTGATCGCTTCATGAACGTTGCAATGCACTATCCTTGTAACTATGGTTACGTTCCTCACACCTTGTCGGAAGATGGTGATCCCGTTGACGTGTTGGTGATCACGCCGATTCCAGTCATTAGTGGAGCTGTTATTCAATGTCGTCCGTTAGCATTACTACGCATGGAAGATGAGTCTGGACCTGATGCAAAAGTATTAGCCGTGCCTATTGATAGCCTATCTACCTTATATCGCCAAACTTGTGATATTGAAGATGTTCGTCCTGAATTACTCAATCAAATTGCGCACTTCTTTGAACATTATAAAGATTTGGAAAATAATAAATGGGTGAAAGTGACTGGTTGGGAAGACGCAGACGAGGCAAAAAAAGAAATTATGGATTCAGTTGATCGTTTCAACAACGCGAAAGATAAACCATATTTTTAACGAGACACTTGCATTGGGCAGAGTTACAAGAGGTGATCTATATTTTAACCTATTGGCTTTTAAGTATATTTTCAATAATGAGAATTACCGATATAGAACTCATTTAATATCTGCTGTTTTAATCTTTTTGTGATTAAGACGCAGAGCGTCTTGACTGCATTACAACGGAGACCGTTGTAACAAGATGTTAGTAAAAATTAATAATTTTCATCTGGTTACTACGCTCAGCGCAGTAACCCAGCCTTGACGCTCTGCGTCATGACTAACATTTCAAATCGTTATTTTTTTAAATGTCAAACCAGCTCTATATCAAACCCCGCAACCTGAACTCTACCCAATGTGAGTCATAACCGTTTCCACGTCGCTAAAATACAAACGTCGGTCACCAATTTGCTGATAGTCTTCATGACCTTTCCCCGCAATCATAATAATATCCTCCGCCTGAGCCTGCTCAATTGCTGTTTGAATTGCCAGTGCACGATCTGCGATGATTTGTATATTGCTATCTGGTAATTGGCAGCCTGCTAAAATATCCTCAATAATTGCCGCCGAACTTTCATGACGTGGATTATCATCCGTAATAATTACCTTATCGGCAAACTGTTGCGCAATCCGTCCCATTTGTGGACGTTTACCCTTATCCCTATCGCCACCGCAACCAAATACACAATACAGTTGCCTTGCACCATGTTGACGACAGGCTTGTAATACCTTTTGTAACGCATCGGGGGTGTGAGCATAATCTACGATGACTGTCGCCCGTTCTTGCTGAATTAAACACTGCATTCGACCAGCAACAGCCTGCAATGTTTTTAATTTTTCACATATCAGATCAAATTTTACACCTTGCTTTAATGCTACTGTTACGGCAGCTAATACATTACTAATATTAAATTCTGCAAACAAATTTAATTCAACTTGTCTACTACCCCAAGGCGTATGAATTTTAAAACGATAACCTTGTTGATGTTGATGTAATTGATTCGCATACACATCAGCTCGCGGATTTTCAATACTATAAGTTAAACAATCTACATGGGTTGCTAGATGTTGTTGAATCGTAGTACATAACATATCATCTTGATTAATAATAGCTTGTTTCAAACCTTGCCACTGAAATAATTTTAATTTTGCCGCTTGGTAGGCTTGCATGGTTTGATGGTAATCTAAATGATCACGAGTCAAATTAGTGAATACCGCGCTGTCGAAATGAATACCATTAACACGCCCTTGTACCAAAGCATGTGAGGATACCTCCATGACTACATTTTGCACATCTTGTTGACGTAATGTTGCAAATAAATTTTGTAAGCGAATTGCGTCAGGTGTCGTGTGTGTCGCTACCTGTAACTGCCCATAAATCCCATAACCCAACGTACCTAACAAACCACAAGGTTGTGGCAAAAGCTGCGCACTATAATGTGATACTGATGTTTTACCATTCGTTCCCGTTACCCCAGTAACGTGCATTGCTTGAGTTGGATAATGATAAAAACGTGCTGCAAGTAATCCCAATCGTTGACTTAAATTTGGTAAATCGACATGGCAAAGCTGGTGTTGTTGATACACTTTAAATGTTGCAGCTTCACGTAAAATAGCGGTTGCACCCTTTTTAATTGCTGTGGGAATAAATTGCTCACCATGCAATTGCGTACCAGCTAATGCACAAAATGCGTCACCTGCTTGTATATATCGACTATCTAAGCTTAGACCAGTAATCTCTGCATCATAATTTAACTGTTGTTCGAGTAAATAACTTAATTTCATCTTTAATATTTTCACTTAGGTAAAATAATTTAAAAATATCACATATTATAACCAAATAATGTTGACACACATAAAATATTAACTATACTTTTATATAAAGCATGATTTGTGTATCATTTATTGCACTAAGATATTAGCATTAACTCGTTTCAGAGTGAATAATATTGCTATAATATAAAAATAACTCAGATATTTGTCATTCTGGGAGCAGCTTCTAACCATTCTAACTGAGGAGACACAATATGTTATCAATTATCTTTAAACAGTTTAGTGAGTTCACTCATCGAGGTGCTAAAAAAATATACGCCGCAGCACCTCCAGCAGTCAGACAAGTAGCTGAGGTAATTAGCGCGATTGAGGGACCTTATTTGCGTGGTCGAGTTAAATTTAACGGCAGATATTTTTATGCTTTCTGTCAGGACTGTGTTGTCATTTCTGAGGGAGAGTATGTTGAGGTAATAGAGGAAAAAGGTACATTTCTGATCGTTAAACCATTAAAATAATTGACTTCATTTAGCGTTGTCAGTTAATTCCTCTGTTTTAATGATTTCTGTTTATGATTCAAATCCGCATAGGGTGCATAGTATTATCCACTTTACACCCTGTGCTCACTGTAAATACAATCGAAAAATACAACATCTAAAAATTAGGGACTCATATTGGGCAGGAGTCAGGTTATGGGATTTGATACATTGAAACGACACAATTCCCGAATAGCCGCAAGATTTTGATTCGTAAGGGAGTTAGCCCCTTGAAAGCAATAATCTTTAACTTTCAGCTAATTTTTTCTTCAATAATTCATTCACTTGTTCAGGATTAGCCTTACCTTTCGAGGCTTTCATCACTTGACCAACGAAAAAGCCAAATAATTTATCTTTACCTGCTTTGTACTGCTCAACTTGTTGTGGGTTGTTTTCTACCGCTTCGTTGACTAATTTCTCAATAAAACTGTTATCCGTGACCTGTTTCAACCCCTTTTTCTCGATGATTTCATCAGCACTACCTTCACCATTCCAAATATCTTCAAATACTTGTTTAGCAATTTTACCCGAAATCGTGTTATCGCTAATACGTTTTAACATACCCGCCAATTGCTCGCTGTTGACAGGAGATTGCCTGATTTCCAGATTATGTTTATTCAAAAATCCAGATAAATCGCCCATAACCCAATTGACACACAATTTTGGCTCGCTGGCAGAAATTTTTACCACTTGTTCAAAATAGTCAGCTAAATCACGATTTGCAGTTAATACGCTAGCATCATACAAAGAAATATTGTAATCCTGCATAAAACGATGTTTTTTTGCATCTGGCAATTCCGGCAACGTCGCTTTAACTTGATCTAAAAATATTGATTCAACAACGACGGGTAATAAATCAGGATCAGGAAAATAACGGTAATCATTAGCTTCCTCTTTGGAACGCATTGAACGTGTTTCATTTTTTTCTGCATCGTACAATCGAGTTTCTTGAATCACCTCGCCACCGGCTTCTAAAATATCAATTTGGCGTTCTACTTCGTAATTGATTGCACGTTCTACAAAACGGAAAGAATTTAAATTTTTCAATTCCGCACGTGTCCCAAACTTTGCCGTGCCTTTGCGACGTATTGAAACATTAGCATCACAGCGAAATGAACCCTCTTGCATATTACCGTCACAAATTTCCAAATAGCGTACTAAAGAATGAATTTTTTTCATATACGCCACAGCTTCCTTAGCGGAGCGCATATCGGGTTCAGAAACAATTTCAATCAATGGTGTACCCGCACGATTTAAATCAATACCGCTTAATCCTTGAAAATCCTCATGTAATGATTTTCCTGCATCCTCTTCCAAGTGCGCACGGGTTATACCAATGGTTTTTTCCTCATCATCCAATTCAATTTGAATTTGACCATGCTCAACAATCGGTAATTCGTATTGGCTAATTTGATAACCCTTTGGTAAATCTGGATAAAAATAATTTTTCCGTGCAAATACAGAGCGTGGAGCGATTTTCGCGCCAATCGCCAAGCCTAGTTTTACAGCCATACGCACAGCTTCTTTGTTCAAAACCGGCAATACACCGGGCAAACCTAAATCAACCGCACAAGCTTGTGTGTTTGGTGGTGCGCCATAAGCTGTGGACGCGGCGGAAAAAATTTTACTTTTGGTCGCTAATTGAGCATGAATTTCTAAACCAATGACTGTTTCCCATGTCATGTTAATTTTGTCCTCGTTTTGTAATTTTTGACCTAAACAGCCATAGTTTACTATTTTTTTAAGGTATAGCACGCATTTGAAATCTAAAATGGTGTTAAATTTGTTTAAATTTGTTACGACGTAAGAGTGTTTTGACCGCTTTTTGTCGTTCCGTATCTACTGGTTGATAATTAGGAATTAAGTGTTTTTTACCATTGCCAATTAAATCAGCGCGTCCCATTGCTTTTAATGCTTCACGTAATAGAGGCCAATTATTAGCGTCATGATAACGTAAAAAGGCTTTATGTAAACGTCGTGCTTTCAAACCTTTTGCTGTGTACACAATTTCACTCTCGCGGGTGATTTTTTTCAAAGGATTTTTCCCAGTATGATACATGGCTGTTGCTAATGACATGGGTGAGGGCAAAAATGCTTGCACTTGATCAGCACGAAACCCATTTTTTTTTAACCATAACGCTAATTGCAACATATCTTCATCACTCGTTCCCGGATGGGCTGCTATAAAGTAAGGAATTAAATATTGTTCTTTACCAGCCGCTTGCGAATAGCGATCAAATAATTTTTTAAAACGCTCATACGTGCCAATGCCGGGTTTCATCATTTTACTCAATGGTGCTGTCTCGGTGTGTTCTGGGGCGATTTTTAAATAACCCCCAACATGATGCGTAACCAATTCTTTAATGTATTCTGAAGATGTTACTGCTAAATCATAACGTAAACCTGATGCAATAAGCACTTTTTTAACGCCTTTTATTTCTCTAGCGCGACGATATAAATTGATTAATGGTGCATGATTGGTATTGAGATTCTGACAAATATCAGGAAATACACAGGATAATTTGCGGCATTTCGCTTCAATTTCAGCGTTATTACAATGTAAACGATACATATTTGCAGTCGGACCGCCTAAATCCGACACGATCCCTGTAAATTCCGGTACGGTATCGCGTATGGTTTCAATTTCTCGAACAATTGAAGATTCAGAACGATTTTGAATAATTCGCCCTTCATGTTCGGTGATCGAGCAAAAACTACAGCCTCCAAAACATCCACGCATAATACTGATTGAAAAGCGAATCATTTCATAAGCTGGAATTTTCTGATTTTGATAGGCGGGATGCGGCTGACGAGTGTAAGGCAATTCTGAGATTTGATCTAATTCTTCAGTAGTCAATGGCAACGGTGGCGGATTGAGCCATACATCGCGCTCACCATGACGTTGCACCAAAGCCCGTGCATTATGTGGATTGGATTCTAAATGTAAAATTCGTGAACTATGGGCGTACAGCACTGAATCTGCTTTAACTTGCTCGTAACTAGGTAAACGAATATAACTGTTATGACGCTCGATTTTAGGTTTACGTCGTGCTTGGAATGGTACATGCTGCTCATTAGGATTATAGGGTAACGCTGCATAAGGATTGGGTGGTGTAACAACAACGTTAGGTTGATCGACATCGGTTGAATCAATTAGCGTCCAATCGCTAGGCAGTTGTTTACGAATAAATGCTGTACCACGTAAATCTTGAATATCTTCAATTGCCTCACCTGCTGCTAAACGGTGTGCTAATGCGACTAATGCACGTTCTGCATTGCCATACAGCAAAATATCTGCTTTAGAGTCCAACAGCACAGAATGCCGTACTTTATCCGACCAATAGTCGTAATGCGCGACACGACGCAAACTTGCTTCGATACCACCTATTACGATTGGGATATTTTTAAATGCTTCTCGACAGCGTTGTGCGTATACTGAGGTCGAACGCTCTGGACGTTTACCTGCCTCAGCATTGGGTGTGTAAGCATCATCACTGCGAATTTTTCGATCAGCCGTATAACGATTAACCATCGAATCCATGTTGCCAGCGGTTACACCCCAAAATAAATTAGGTTTGCCTAGTATCTTAAAATTTTCCGCACTGTGCCAATTGGGTTGAGCAATAATACCGACTCGAAAACCTTGTGCTTCTAATAATCGTCCTATCAATGCCATACCAAAACTAGGGTGATCTACATAAGCATCGCCCGTGACTAAAATCACATCGCAGCTATCCCAGCCAAGCGTATCCATTTCTTCACGACTCATCGGTAATACTGTTGCCGTGCCGAAACGTTTAGCCCAATAGGGACGATAGGAGAAAATTGATTTGTACATATTTTAGAATTGTTGCCTTGTAGGAGTGCGTAAGATATTAAGATTTTTAGAAGATTTTCAATTAACCAACAATATAATTACCCGTTCCCACCGCAATCAATACATTTTTATCATCATGCAATGCCATACGAGTTACTGAAACTTTGCGCCCACTACGCAGCACTTGCGCGGTTGCGATAAAATACTGACCTCGTCCGGGACGTAAATAATCTATTCGTATATTAATTGTTCCTGTTTTATCAATGCCTTCCATACGTTCAGCTTCACTTAACTGTTGTTTAGTATTAAACGCATTGGCGATTGCGATCATACCACCTGCAATATCCAGCACTGAGGCAATAACACCACCATGTAAAATTCCCTGCACAAAATTACCAATCAATTCCTCTCGCATATCGATTCGTAATCGTACTTCTTGCAAATCTAAGCTTTCGATTTTGATAGCTAATAATTTATTAAACGGCATTTTCTGTTCAAACGCAACTAGTAGACGGTTCAATAATTGATCTAAATTTTCTGACATATTTACTACAACAAGGGTTGTGGTTGCTCATCTATTGGACGTGTAAAGCCTGCCAATTCTGCCAATGTTGGATAATCCAAAATAGTTAATCTGTGATGCGCAAGTTTGACTAAACCATCTTCGCGCAAGCTGCGTAATGTTCGATTCACATGCACCAAAGTTAAACCTATTGTGTCTGCAATATCTTCTTGAGTCATTGGAAATGGGATCGTATTATCCTGATTATTCATTTGGCTACAGAGGCGATGATATAAATCTAAAAACAAATAAGCCATACGCTCTTTTGCATTTTTACGCCCAATATTTACCAAATATTCATGACTTAAACTCATATCGCGTGCCGTAATCCAAGCAATTTGTGAGGCTAACTCTGGGTGTCGCTCAAACATCTGTAAAATACTTTGACGCGGAAATACACAAAAACAACATTCGGTCAGGGCTTGGGCTGAATGATTAATTGGACTACTGAGATCAGCTTGAAAACTCAGAAAGTCTCCCGGCAGTGCATAACGTAAAATTTGACGACTACCATTGTCTAAAGTTTTATACAGCATAACCCAACCTGAAAATAAAGTATAAGTGCTATTATGCTCTTCACCTTGTTTATATAAAAATGCTTTTGCAGGCAAATTAATCTGCTCTGCCCGATAACTTTCTATTGCAGAAGTAAGTTCGCTAGGAAGTTGCTTAAAAATATTCATTTGTCGTACAGGACATACAGAACATGCGGTCAATACAGTTGATTTTCTCATGGATTTTGGAATAAACAGCTTTAACTTAAGTTAATAAGCGCATTGTAAATGTATTTGAGACTTTTTTGAAGAAAAACAAATATTAATTTTAAGCTAAAGTGAAAATATTACGAATCGGTTTAAACTTATTTTTGTAGCTACTAAGGCAAGACAAACAGTGCTAAACTATCAAAATGAAAGGTGAATTGAAATTATTTAAAAGCACCATTGCGCAACCTATTGAAATTTATTAATAAAAAATGTTCGGTGAATAAATAATGCTACTGAGTGTTGGAATATTAGCAGGGACATATCTTGGTTTTCGGTTATATGATTTTATCAAGCCTTCTGAAAAATCCTTAACCAAAGCAACGCCCAAGCAACTTAAACGTTATTATGGACTTAGCATCGCTAGTATTGGATTAGCTTTAGTTCATCCCATTATTCCCGCAGCAAATTTAATTAATATTGGCATTATTAGCTACTTGAGTATGCCAATTTTCAAGCGGGCGGAATATTTACTCACTCGACAAGGTAAAATTGGTAATGACGCATTATTGGTTTTATTTATCACGGCTTCGCTGATAATTGGTGAATTTGTTGCGATTGCTCTAACATTTTTCTTTTATTATTTCGGTAGTCGTATTATCGAGCAAGTCAATAATTATTCTCACGAAAATGCGACTAAAATACTTGAAAAATGTCCTGATACAGTTTGGATTTTGCGCCAACACGTCGAAATAGAGATTAAAATCAATCAACTTAAACTAGGAGATGTTGTTGTTCTCCAGACTGGGCAAATGATTCCAGTAGACGGCACGATTATACAAGGTGAGGCTTTGGTTAATCAGCGTGCAGTGACAGGCGAGGTACAAGCAATTGAGAAATGTATTGGTGATAGTGTATTTGCTTATACTACTGTTATAAAAGGTAAAATTCAGTTAAAAGTTGAATCAATTGGTGAACAAACCTTATTTGTCAAAATCACCAAATTATTACAAAAAAATGCGCAGCATCAAAGCCAACTTCAATTACGTGCAGATGAGTGGGCGGATAAATCAGCATTAATTTTTTTAAGCTTATACGGTATCACATTCGTCACTTTTGGCGCGTATCAAAGTTTGGTCGTATTAACTGGCAAATTTGGTGATCGTTTACGCGCTGTCGCGCCCTTGAGTACCTTTAATTATTTAGAAATTGCCTATCATCACAGTATCCTAGTAAAAAATGGTAGTGCATTAGAAAGATTGCGCCAAATTAATTGTTTAATATTTGATGTAATGAGTTTTATTGAATTTACTCGCGTTAAGCGTATAGTGAGCAAACCTGAATATCATGATGAAGATATTTTGCGTTATGCCGCTTTAGCAGGGCGTAAAATGACCCATCCCGCCGCACATTTTATTTTAATCGAAGCGCAAAAACTTGGTATTGAAATCCCCGAACTTGATGATGAATCTTATCAATTAAAACGTGGTTTAATTATTCAATATCAAGATAATGAGTTATTAGTCGGTAATATTCACTTTATGAATCAACAAAATATTGATTTTAATATTGAAATAGAACGATTAATTTACGAGTGCAAAACACCACACTACGCTATTGTATTCGTAGCATTAAATAATGAACTTATCGGCGCGATTGAGTTGGAAGTAGAATTTTATCCGCAACGAGTAAACTTAATTCAACATTTTGATAAAATGCAAAAAATAGTCTTAGTTTCAGAAGAAAATCAGTATGTTACACAACGTTTTTGCTTAGAATTAGATATTAAAGAATATTATGCGGATATATTACCAGAACATAAAGCGAATATCGTACAAAAATCACAAATTCAGGGTTTGAAAGTATGTTATATAGGCGACGGTTTGCGCGATAAAATAGCGATGGAAACTGCATTAGTTTCAATTTCCATGCGTGGTGCAGCCGCTATGATTCATGATAATGCGCAAATTATTTTACTAGATAATTCTTTATCACAACTTACTAGATTATTTGACATTTCTGGGCAATTAGCTGGTAATTTGCGTACTTCATTAGCATTAACAATTGCGCCGACATTCATTAGTGTTTTTGGTGGTTTATTTTTTGGCTTGACTGTAACGACGGCTGTGATAATTAAAACAGTATCTTTTCTATTAGCAGTTGGAAATGCAAGTTTACCATTGCGTCAAATTCAATATGAACAAGAAAATAAAAAAAATAAATAAATCATACAGTTACTGTATTGTTTTGGTCAATAAAATGTATAAAATAACTTAAACAAAGGATAAATCGTTATGATGCAGCAATGGCAACACTTTTTGAAAACACAAGGCGCAGTAATCGAAGATGGACAAGTTATTGAATTTGAATCAATAGATAAAGAACGTGAGGCAGCATTATCAACTGATGTTATTGCTGATTTTTCCCACTTTGCAATAATCAAAGTTTCTGGTAGTGAAGCACAAACCTTTCTACAAGGGCAGTTTACTAACGATATTCGTCAAGTTTCGACAAATAAAGCACAAATTAGTGCATGGTGTTCAGCAAAAGGGCGTATGCTCGTTAGTTTTTATATCTGCCAACGTCATGACGATTATTATTTGTTTTTAGCGAAAAATACACTAGCAACTATTTTAAAACGCCTGCAAATGTTTGTATTGCGTGCCGATGTGCAATTAAAAGATGTGAGTAATGAATTATTATGTTTTGGTATCGCAGGTGAAAATAGTCATACTTTGTTAGAAAATTTACAATTAGCAGTACCAGAAACAGTGCCATTTGCTGCGACACTACGCGATGGTTTAAGTATTATTAACTTACCAACAGGATTACAACCACGTTATTTTTTAATTCATGATAATTTTGAAGTCATAAAAAACTTATGGACACAATTATCAATCCAAGAGTCGGTACAAAAAGTTGGACGCGATGCGTGGGAATTATTAGATATTTTAGCCGCTTTACCCACTGTTGACCTGAGATTGAGCGATGAATTTGTGCCGCAAATGCTCAATTGGCAAGCATTAGGTGGTCTCAATTTCAAAAAAGGCTGTTATACAGGGCAAGAGGTCGTTGCTCGTATGAAATACTTGGGAAATTTAAAACGCCGGATGTATTTGGCAACGCTAGATGCTGATCAAGCTCCAACTATCGGTGAAAAATTATTCGTTGATGCGGAAAATGCCGGACAAATTGTCAACGTACAAGTGCATCCAAATGGTGGTTATGTTTTATTGATTGTATTGAAAATTAACTTAGAAAATAATTTGGTATATTGCGAATCTATTACTGATAAATCATTAAAAATCCAAACATTACCGTACAATTTGACAGAATGACAATATTTAATACTTTTACGTGAAAGCTACATTTATCAATGGCTAACGAAAATAAATAACATTCACTTGATTTTTATTAGGCTTCTGGTTAAATGTTACTCACTGTGTAAGTTTCGGTTTCTAGGTTATAACTCAAAGGTGTTATGGAAAATAATAAGCCAACTGTAATGGTAGACATTGCTATCTTCACTGTTTTTGATGATGAACTCAAAATATTGCTAATTAAACGTGGTTCGTCACCTTTTAAAGATTCATGGGCATTGCCCGGCGGTGCTTTGAATACATTAACAGATAACAGTTTAGAAGCCGCAGCGATGCGGGAATTGGTCGAAGAGACGGGGGTTGAAAATCAGTATTTAGAGCAGTTATATACCTACGGAGGTCCAGATAGAGACCCACGAGATTGGACGTTAAGTGTGACTTATTTTGCATTAGTGGTCGCAAATGAGGTCACATTACGCGCAGGTACTGATACCACTGAAGCAAAATGGCATACGTTGACCCATGATAAAGTAGATGTCAGTCTGGCTTTTGACCATGAACGTATTGTTTCTGATGCGATTTCTCGTTTACGGGCAAAATTGGATTATACTGACATCGCTGTGCATCTGCTGGCTAAAGAGTTTACTTTGAGTGAGTTGCAGCGTGTATATGAAATCATTATGCAAGAAAGCTTGAATAAAAGCTCTTTTAGAATGCGGGTGGCGCGTGCTGATATTGTCGCACCTATTAAGGGCAAAATGCGCAAAGGTTCCAATCGACCTGCACAATTATATCAATTTGTTAAACATGAAGGTGATAGAATGTTTTTTCCACGTAGTATTGCATGGGCGCAAGAACGTAATAAAAAATAATTTAACTATTCTTTTACTTTTATAAAATGATTAAAAAATAACAATTTCTCATGATAAAACTTTTATTATTTATTTTAATTTTTTTTAGCAGCTATAATTATGCAGAAACGCTTTATCATCCCAATGAAAAGCAAAGCTTGTTTAGCTTAACTAAAACAGTTCGTCAAACAAAGCAAGGTGTAGAGTTAATCTTAACGCTGAAAAATACAACGGATGAAATTAATGGCAATGGTTTGGAGCAAATTGTTGAAGGTATCGAAATTCAGTATCCATTACCGCCTGCTGAGTGGCTTGCATTGGCGGATAGTGAGGTTTCACGCGGTAAAATCGAATTTAAAGATCAAGAATTGGCTATGTGTCAGCCTGCAATGTTGGGACGGCTTAAAGGTTTCGAGAAAGGTAATGAAACATTACACGCAGAGTTGGCAGAACGCTTTAAAGACGATATTTTGCCACGCATGAAACCTACCTTATCTTACTGGTTAGTTGGACATACTGATACTAAGGGACGTGCGAGTTATAATAAAAAATTATCACTTAATCGTGCAGAGGCAGTTAAGCAAATTTTAGCTAATGCAGGTTTTGAAACTGCCCATATTACCGCATTTGGCGAAGGTGAAAATTCGCCACTAACCTTAGAGCAAGACGAAGCCAGTCATGAGTTAAATCGTCGCGTTGAAATTTATCCAAAACAACATGTTTGGGCTTATTGGCAACTGTCTCAATTTAAACCAGATGAGCAAGCTGAATTGAGAATCTTATTAAAACCGAGTAGTTGGGCTGAATCGGAAGCATTAGAAAAAATTTTGCATAGCGGAATATGTTATCAATCAGATACATCGCATCAATATACGATTCCAACTCATGCTCAGTTACAGCTTCATAGTTATATTAAACCTGCTAGGCAAAATTGGACTCAAACGGCAGATGTCTCTTCTTGTGATAGCGTAATGGTAGAGCTGAAAATAGAAAATCACGGCGCACGTTCTGCGAGACAAATGTATTTGGTAGATGAATTACCGTCAAAATGGGAATTGAATAACGCAGAGGCATTCACACAGCGTAGAGAAAAAACAGCGTTATATTTGGATTGGACTCATCCACATTTATATCCGAATAAGTCAATTAAATTACAATATCAAATTTTGCCACCATTTTTAGTTGCAAATTCACGCAATAGCGAGTTAGAGCAGCAACTTTGCTTGCAAGAGCATGATAGTACACTATTAAATATAGGGTGCTTCGTTGCTAAACAGCTACAAGAAACTGTCCAGCCTAAAATTATTACGCAACAACACTATGTTAATTTAACAGCAAAAGGTTATCCGTCAGTTCAAGCGCAAAATACAATTCGTTGGCATACGCCTAGCCTTGTTTTACAGGTACTTAGCCCTCAAATTCAGTACGCAGGCGAAACTGTTGAGCAGACTTTAGTTGTGACTAATAATGGTAATATACCGATTCGCCAATTAAAAGTAATTGCGAATTTACCTAAAGATATTCATAGCTTACTGGCATTGTATGCGCGTGAAAAAACGGAAAAGCAAGTCACTTGGATATTAGGCGAATTACCGCCACAGGCGCAAAATCAAGCCACACTTAGTTTTATTCCACAAGGTAATATTTCAAGTTTGTTCAAAACTCAATTTACTGTTTATGATCAAGTATACGGTTTAACGCAATGTGTACGTGCAGATACGCAAATTCAAACGTTGGTTAAATCTCTTGTTTCGCCGCTCTTAGCGTTAAAAGCGGAATATGAAACAATTGCAATGGGTAAAAAAATGTTTTATCAAGTTGAGCTAAAAAACCCGAATTCGATTGATTTAGCTTATAGCATTACGGGGAAGCTTGACCCGCGAGTATGGGAGCAGACTCGTCAAAGTGTGATTGCGATTAGGCATGGTCAACAAAAACAATCTACGACACCGCTACAAGTTAATACGTTGTCCTCTGGTGAAATTTTAGTTATGGATAATATTGGTCGTAAAGTAATCACTATTCCTGCAAAAGGGCGTTTATTGTTTAATTTCACCTTGCGCGCTAAATCTATATCAGAACAAGTTTTGCAAGCAATTGCCGCAAATTTAGCAAGTCAGTTTTCAGTGACAGAGTTACAAATGCAAGCTGTGTCACATCATGGATTAATTAAAACTGAGCAATATATTAAAACCGTTGTATATCAATGAGATGGACACATTATTATTTACAATTGAAACTGCTGACAAAATGGAACAATTCGGTTATTGTTTAGCACAGTGTTCTGTACAAGGTATGATTTATTTGCATGGGGATTTAGGTGCGGGTAAAACAACATTGGTGCGCGGATTTTTGTATGGTTTGGGATATAGTGGAAAAGTGAAAAGTCCGACTTATACCCTAGTTGAACCTTACACTCTACCACAAAAAATGGTGTATCATTTTGATTTATACCGTTTAGCAGACCCAGAAGAATTGGAATATATTGGCATTAGAGATTATCTTGCTCAAAATGCAGTCAATCTAATTGAATGGGCAGAGAAAGGACAAGGTATCCTGCCTAGCGCGGACATAGAAATACATATTTTAATCAATGGGCAAACACGGCAAATCAGCTTACAAAACCATGCCCAACAATTAGATTATTCACCGTTGTATGCGTGTTTTAAATAGGTTTTGGTATTATAAATGCTTGTTCAACTTTTTGTTTAACTTTTATGAGGATAGCATAATGGCGTTGATGGAATGGACTGAAGCGTTGCAATTGGGACTAGCTGATATTGACGCACAACATAAAAAATTAGTCGATATAATCAATCAGTTGGATGATGCTATTCATGCTGGACAAGATGTACAAATATTAGGTGGTATTTTAGGTAATTTATTAGACAGTGCAAAATCACATTTTGAGTTTGAAGAAAATATGTTGCGTGGGAAAGGTTACAAGCCCTATCCCGGTCACAAAGCGGAACATGATGCACTAACAGAAAAATTAGGGTTTATGCACCAAGCATTTGTCGCAAATCAGGCACCAGATAATCAACAAGTGGTTATGTTTTTAAAAATTTGGCTTGAAGAGCATATTATGGAAACTGATAAAGCTTATGTAGCGCATGTTTCTTAAATTTTTTCCTGCAAAATTCGTTAGTAATCCTGTGAAAAATAGTGCTAACTAAATACAAAGTGCCTATTTTGTCAAAACGAGTTTTGCACGTTTATGTGTTGTTAATTGTTTATGCTAAAAAGAACGATCTTTACTTTATCTAAATTGCGGACGCATTATCGAGATGTTTCCAATGTATTTTACGCCTCACCTCCCACTTATCAAACCATTCAGATTGATCCGCAACAATTAAAACAACAGGGTATTAAAACATTGGTATTAGATTTTGATGGAGTGCTTGCACCACACGGCGACCTACAACCCTTAGTGGCGTTACATCAATGGCTACGGCGATGTATTGAAGTATTTGGTACACAGAATATTTTTATTTTATCGAATAAACCGACACCACAACGCATTGCTTATTGTAAACAGCACTATGCAGATATTCGCTTCATTGTCGCAGTGAAGAAAAAACCTTACCCTGATGGATTAGAGCAGATTATAAAGCTGACTGACAGATCACCTACAGAAATTATGCTCATAGATGATCGTCTTTTGACAGGTGTGTTAGCTGCGTGCATTACTAAAGTACAAATAATTTATATTGCACATCCCTACACTTCCATTAAACAACGCCCAATAGCAGAACTATTTTTTATGAGTCTGCGTAGCTTGGAGCGCGGTTTATTCCGTATTATCAAATAGATGTTGAATTTCTTTTAAATGTCTATCCAAAGATAATGAGAGCATCGAAGATATTGTAAACAGGGTTGCTAACACATTTAAGTTTGAATCTGCCTCACAGGCAGCGCGGATGCGCTCTAAGAAGTGATAATTCAAAGTTTGCATTTCCTTGAAATATTCCCTCAAACCTTGAAATTCAAAATCAAACTCACCCGATTTTTTATATACAAAATATTGTTGCAATAGATAAGAAGAAGTAATTCTAAAAACAGTTTCATCTAACGAGGCAAAAGGAAGATGATAATAAGCCATACCACGCATAGGGGTCAACACTGGACACGCACTACTTGCCATCACAAAGCCTATGAGTGCACGCAAACCTGTCTGCGCATCAGTACGCTTAAAATATTCACGTTCTGGTGTTTTAACGGCAATATCAACTTCTTTACACGAAAGAATTTCGGCAAAACCCAACAAAATCTCATGTGCGTCTATTGCAACGGGACAATGAGAATATTCTTCTGTTTTTAATGGACAATTAGGGCATTGATGAAAGTCCAGCACCGTCCAGTCAGGGTACTGCGCTTTATCCAACATTCTATCACGCGGTCTATCAAATTCAACTCGATAGTGTAATCCCTTTCCATCATCCATGGTAAAGGTGTATTCAATAAACATAGTGTATTCTGACCCATTATCTCAATGACGTTATTAGGACAGGGAGCCTAGTATGACTAAAT
This sequence comes from uncultured Thiotrichaceae bacterium, assembly GCA_964388965.1. Lineage (GTDB taxonomy): Bacteria > Pseudomonadota > Gammaproteobacteria > Beggiatoales > Beggiatoaceae > Albibeggiatoa. The sequence goes on from CAYMCP010000008.1 coordinate 23,801, forward strand.
GTAGCTCACATAATATGTAGAGCGACTGGTAACGTTAATACTCTATCACATTTTGTTTGCTTTTTTTATGGAAAATTGACACAGAGGCGATTTTTTCACTTTTTTGCTGAATCAGGCTAAAGAGAAAACAGGAAGGAATGGTGCCGAGAGTCGGACTCGAACCGACACGATGTCGCCATCGCCAGATTTTGAGTCTGGTGCGTCTACCAATTTCGCCATCTCGGCTAAAATCTCTAAAGGAGCGAATTATACCAAATTTATTTAAAATGTGAAGTAATTTTTATATTTTTATGATTTCAAAAGATTTTTTTTAACATTGCCCGTCGAATCAGTACCATAACGGTAAATAAAATGCAAACAATGGCAATAGCTGCTGGAAAGAGTACTGTTGTCATTGAATAATCTTCTAATGCAGCGACTGCAAAGCCATTTCTAATTGCCATCAAGATAAAAAAAATTAGGTTTTCTTCAAATGGTTTAATATAAGCTTTTCTTACTGTTGGTACAAAACCAAGTAAATCGGTTACTGTTAAAATTAATATTGCCCAAAATGGATCAGATGTAAAATACCATGATGGTAGGGCACTTAACGCCAAAATAAAAAATAACCAATCAACTTGAACAATGCTATTATCAGTGCGATATTGATAAGCAAGCAGTGCAACATATAAAGTTATCATGCCAGAAAATCCAATTGACCATGCACCAATACCAGCACCGCCCGCTAGTTGAGCAAAAAAAGCGATACAAGTCGTTAATCCCCAAATTATCCAAGAAAAAACATGGGGTTTTGTTCGCCTACGCAAAATTGCATGGATGTAGGGGTAAAAAGCAATAAATGTTAAAATAATAGCGATTGTACTAAAAAGTGTTTTCAACATATAAATAAATACTTTTATAAAATTTCTCTATATTAATCAATCAAAAAAATATAGTCGGTTTTAATATTTTCGATAAAAATTGTACGACGGACAAACATTATGACTAAACACCAAATTGATCAATATGCTGTTATCGGCAATCCAATTAATCACAGTAAATCACCTTTGATTCATCGCTCTTTTGCTTATCAAACGGGACAGACTTTGGCATATAAAACGATACTTGTCAGCACTGATATTGGCGTATTCACAAAAGCAGTGCAAACATTTCAACAATCCGGTGGTAAGGGTTTAAATGTTACTATACCTTTTAAACAACAAGCTTGGGAAATTGCTCAACAGCGCACTTCACGCGCCGAACAAGCAGGCGCATTAAATACACTATGGTTTGACGAGCACGGTACAATTTATGGCGATAATACTGATGGTGTTGGTTTGGTACGTGATTTAACTGTAAATTACCGATTTGCTTTGCGAGATAAAAAAATTTTAATTATGGGAGCAGGTGGGGCAGTACGCGGCATATTAGAACCTATTCTAGCAGAAAATCCCGCAAATTGTAGTATTGTGAATCGTACTGTTTCCAAAGTGCAGGCTCTAGCTGATTTATTTCCGCGCATCAATGTGATTAGTTATGACGCACTACAAGGTGAATATGATTTAATTATTAATGGTACGTCTGCCAGCTTGCAAAGTCAGTTGCCACCATTGCCAGATAAAGGATTAATTTTAAATAAAACATGGTGTTATGATATGATGTATGGCGTAAATGATACTTTATTCATACAGTGGGCTAAACAGCATGGCGTTGCTAAGGCGATAGATGGTTTAGGTATGTTAGTAGAGCAGGCAGCAGAATCGTTTTATTTATGGCGGCACGTCCGTCCTGAAACGGCTGGTGTCATCCAAAAATTGCGTATGACATTAATCAGTGAGAATCAATCTGTAGAAATAGGTGGTCCTCATGGTCTTGAACCAACTCGTTATGGGGATTGGGAACGTAATGGGCGTTGTGTTGATTTTTAGGTAGTCGTATCTAAATACCTAAGTTAATTGCTCATTTTTGCCAACCTTTGGCGAAGGTATTGGATTTCGCTGATGATAATTTTATATCCCAAATCACTAACCAATGTGCGTGCTTAGGTAGAATCCATAGTCCCGTTATGCAAGTTTAGTGGCGAGGGTATTGGAAAAACAATTCAATTTAAAAATACGCTACAATCATTAGTAAATTATCGCATCAAGGATAAAAAATGAATCCGCAATTATTATTGAAAAATATCACATCATTACCACCTTTTGCACAGCAGGAAGTATTTGATTTCGTAGGGTATTTAAAACAAAGATATGCACAATATCAAGTTGAAATTTCAGTTAAGCATGATTGGGATAATGATCCTGTCATTGGGATTTGGGAGGACAGAGATGATTTGGAAGACAGTGCTGCTTACGTTAGGCAATTACGTCAAAATGCTTGGCGCAGTAAGTCCTAATGTCACAGCTTGTTGTTGATACTGATATTTTAATTGATGTGATGCGTAATGTAGAAATAGCTAGGCATCGTTTAAAACAGGAAGAAACACATTTAAGGCTTGTCATTAGTAGTATTACTAAAAAGGAGTTATTACAAGGTTGTGCAAACAAACGGGAATGGAATGTTGTTACAAAATTTATTGATTCCTTTCCAATTATTTATTTGACAGAAGATATTGATAATATTGCAGATAATTTGCTAGAACGTTATTGTTTAAGTCATGGTTTGCAAATTGGTGATGCTTTAATTGCTGCAACTGGTATTTATCTCAATATTCCTCTTCTATCTAAAAATCAAAGAGATTTCCGATTTATTGAGGAGTTGGAATTATTGCCTTATCCTTAGTCCATTATTTCATTCCAAAAATACGCTATAATCATTAAATTGCTACAGTTTGTGAGGCTTTGCCGTGCCACAAAATTTATCTGGTCAAAAGTTGTACGGGCGTTCGTTTGTTTGTCAAGATTTACAGCACGCCATTTTTACTCAAATCAAAACAGGTCAAACTTGGTTTACGGCTTCTTAGTTTTATGTCGGTATTTTTGTTATCGCACTATTATTAGGTTTATTGATGGGTTTTGGTGCATTTTGGTTTACTGGTATTGTTGATATGTTGCTCAAAGGGAGTAATAGCGTTAATTCAGCAAATCCAGATAGTCGTTTAGTTTCTGTTATATTGATAATAAATGTTTATATTTTATTTATTTTAATGATAAATATTTATCGCGGAAAATTTGAAGTTTTTCTTAAATTAATTATATTCTCATTATCTTTAATTTTATTTGTGGGTATGGCTACGGCTGGGGCTGTGGCTGGGGTTTGGGCTGTGGCTGTGGCTTTGGCTGGGGATGTGGCTGTGGCTGTGGCTATTATGATTATCAACTTCTTTTTAATCTCTATTCTTATCGCCTATCGAATCCATCAAGAAGACCCGCAATTTAGTTATTTACGCACTTTCGGTTTGCAATTGGCAACGTTTTTAGGCACTTGTTTTAACCGAGCAAATTTGACTGATGCCAACTTTCATGAAGCCGATCTCAAACATGTGGATTTTGCCGATGCGACTTTGATTCGGACTAATTTCCGTGATACTCAAAACCTAAAATATGCTTATGTTAAAAATACGATTCTAGAACAAAAAACAGTACGTGAATTGTTGGTACATGGCAAAACTGATGAAATAGATTTTAAACAAAAAGATTTGCATGGCGCGTATTTAGTGGATGCTAATTTGCAAAATATTGATTTTACTGATGCTAATTTTATTGAAGCAGATTTAAGCGGTGCTGATTTACGTGGTGCAAATTTAACCCGCATTCAAGCCATCGGTACACGTTTTAGCAACGCAGATTTAACAGGTGCGTGCTTAGAAGCGTGGAATATTGACCAAACCACTGATATTGAACATGTTCGTGCTGATTATGTGTATTTGAAAAATAACCAACAAGAACGCCGTCCTAGCTCTGGCATATTCAGCGACGGCGAATTTAGTAAACTGTTTCAAGAAGTGCTGGATACGGTGGATTTGATTTTTAAAAAGGGTGAATTCAATATAGAACCGATTTGACATCTTTAATTGGAATAACCGTTTAAAAATGTCGTTAAGCGTTAATACAAACGTTATTCACGTCGTCAACATCATTGCTTAATAACTTAAGTCTTAAATGACTCTTACGTGCGTTTAAAGTCTCGTTGGTTCTTGTCGCGACTATAACTACTATAGTTATTCAGATTGATTGCAGCATTTACATCTCGGTCAATGACTAAACCACAATCACAATTAAAAACTCTGTCTGCTAATGTCAAATTGTCTTTCTTTGCTCCACATTTGGAACAAATCTTACTGCTAGGAAAAAATCTATCAGCAGTCACAACAGCGCATTTTCTTAATTTGGCTTTGTATTCAATAAACCGCCGTAACATCCCAAAACCAACATCTGCAATGGCTCGGCTCAACTTTCTGTTTTTAATCATACCTTTAACATTCAAATCTTCAAGTACAATTCGGTCAAAGGTCTTGGTTAGATAATTGGAAAGTTGGTGAGCAATCGCAGCGCGTTGTTTTGCAATCCGAAAGTGAAGTTTTTGAATCTGGAGCTTGGCTCTCGCTCGACGATTCGAGTCTTTATCTTTCTTTCTTGCAAAGTGACGCTGTAATTTCTTTAACTTACGCAAATTCTTTTGTAATAATCTGCCATTTTGATAAACCTCGCCGTTACTGAGTGTTGCGAGTGTTTTAATTCCTAAATCAACGCCGACAGATGCTTGTCTATTGGGGTATTCTGTAACGTAATCATCTGTTTCAATTAGGAATGACGCAAAATACCTTCCTGCTTTTTTGGAAATGGTGACTTGTTTTAATTGACCGTTAAAACGAATCGGTTCACGCATACGGATGTAACCCGTCAACTTTTCAATGCGCAACCGATTGCCAAACACACCAAACTTTTGCGGGGTTCGGATTGAAAAACTTTCCTTCACATCTTTGGCTTTAAATTTAGGAAATCCAGGCTTTTCCTTCTTTTTCACCCGACGAAAGAAGTGACTGAAAGCATTGTGTAAATCTTGAATCGCATTCGCAGAAACATGAAATGAAATCTCTCGATACCATTCAAATTGTTCACGAATGGTATTTTTATAAAAATCATACGCCGCATTGCGTGAGAATGGATTTTCTTTCTGACTAAAATGTTCAAGAAGTTGATTATAGCAATGTCGTACAGTACCACAGGCTTTATTCAGATATTCCTTTTGTGCTTTGTTGGGTTGGAGTTCAATTTTATGTGCCAATAACATGGCTTAACTTCCTTAGTTACATCATATTTCAGTCATAATGGGGACTTTAATGTGATATGCTTTATCTGTCAATGCCTTCTTGGTACAATTTTAAAGATGTCAAATGGGTTCTATATTTTCACTGACATAATCTCGTACAAAATCATCCATTGTATAAGGCATGATGGCTCCTTTTTGTTTATATAATTCATAGAGTTGATTGAGTATAGCTCTATCTTGCTCTGAATGCTAATTGTAATTTACCCTCGTGACGACACACCGCGTCATCACCCAACAGGACGCACCAGCGTCCACCACATTTGACGCAGTGCATAGAACGAGTAGAAAATTAATAGAATTATTGAACTAAATCAACGTTGAGCACACCAACGCCTTCACTAGACAATATTGTCAAAATCACTGCATAAGACCCTTGTGAAATGTCAGCAATTAAACTATTGCTCGTCGCTTCACTAGGGATAATTTCCGAAGTGTCTAAATTAACAATGCTCAATTGGCTATCAACCTGACCTGTCAAAATATTCAAATTGGCTTTGATTTTTTGTGTGCCTTCCCCAGCTACAACAAAATTTAATACTAAAAATTGTCGTAAATGTCCACGTACACTAATGCTAGTTAAGTTTAGCTGATTATTGACAACGGTAATGCTTGCCATGCCACGCCCTTTGATTCCGTTGGAAGACATTTGGATGGTATATGCACCCGCACCAACGGTTTGTTTGGTCGTAAAACTGCCTGCTTGTTGTTGACGTGCGAGTAACTTCCCATACCAACCAATCTGATTATCAAAGAAAAGTTGATTAAAATCGAGTTGTGGTAGTACACCATTTTCCAATATATCTGCACGTAATTCGACATCTGCCGTACCTTGTCCTTCAAGAATAAAACCCATAAATACGTCTTCTGCACCACCGCGTAACACACCGTTACCACTGAAATTTAACAATTTTAATTGTCCAGTAGTTGTTGTGTTGTCATCAGCAGTCGCACCAGAATAATCTACACCGGGTTTGCCATATACTCGAACAGCACAACTTCTGGAATTGTACATTGTGACGACTTGGTCCGCACAATCATCATCGCCGTACCATTCAAGAATGTAATCATCTTTCGTTAGGCTTGTGGCGGTTTTGAGATTGACTAATTCCAGTATAACTTTTTGACCTCTATTGAATAATTTTGAACACACTCCTTGTCCATATTCGCAATCAATGCCGCTTGGATTGGATTTGATATGTGCGAATACACTTGTAACAGATAACATGTAATAGTCTGGAGGTGGTGGAGACGCGCCTATGCCGCCACTAGAAGCTGATACAAAGGTCGCATGACAAGTAGTATCGGCTGTCAGCGTATTGCCTGAATTGAAGGTAGGATTACATGACCATCCCGAAAAGCTGTAGCCACTTGCTGCTGTTGCATTCAGCGTGACGTTGCTGGTTGCCGCGTAGTTTAAACAATTTGTACCGCAATGACTTCCTGCCGGTGTCGCGCTGCTGCTCACTGTGCCGCTGCCGGTGCTTGTCAGAGTAAGTTTATAAACAGGCGCGAGATTCAAGCCTATCAATACCGGGTCATGGTCAGATGAGCGATACGCATCGGCGTTGTAAAGGCTGGTGATTTGCCCTGCGGATTTGAAATTGGTGTTGTAATCCAACACGCTTGGTTCATCAGTGTTGATGTGCCAATCGTCCGCGCCTGTGACTTGCGGCACCAGTGAAGCACTGGCTAAAGCATGATCCAAATAACCCACTTGTCCATCATACACATAGGAATATTTATCAACACCTAGCAAATCCGTGTAACCGGCGTTTTTAATCGTGGTAATTGGGTCTTCCATACGGTACGCATTTAAATCGCCCATGACTAAAATATCGGGATCGTCGCTCAAAGTGCTTAGAAATGTCACCAATGCGGCGGCTTGTGCGGTGCGTGTTGCATTGGAATTGCCTTGCCCATCACCTTGATCGGTATCATCTGGCAAACCCGCAGCAGAACCTTTGGATTTGAAGTGATTCACGACTACCGTGAATTTTTCACCACTTGCCGTATGCAGAAAAGTCGCCGCCAGCGGTGGACGGTCAAAAATCGCATCGTTGCTGGTTTTGACTGAACCTGCCACCAAATCCATGGCGTTATCGTCATAAATCAAGCCGACTTTAATCGCGTCCGTGCCTACGGCGTTGGTGCTGCCTATCAGCGTGTCGGCATCCACCATTTTATAATTTCTGCCGCTCAAGCCTGCGCTGTTGATTAAATTCAGCAAATCTTGCTGTGCGCTGCTTGCACCATAGCCGTCATTTTCCAATTCCATCAAGCCAATCACATCCGCATTCAAGTCGATAAAGGCTTGTTTATGTTTGTCTTTCTGGCGAGTGAACTCGGTAGCGTCATCCGCGCCGCGACAATCCGTTGCCACGCCGCTCACGCCGTTGGTGCAGTTGCCGGTGCCGAATGTGTTGAAATAGTTAAGCACATTAAAACTGGCGACTTTGACATTGGGCGTGCCGATAGACGGCGGTGCAGTTGGGCGTACCGCTTTATCAAAAGTCACTGCTTGTGTTGGACGAATCCGCCAATTATTGGGACTGGCGGAATTGCCACCCCAAGAATAATGCAATACGCCGGTTAAATCGTCCGTGGTTGAACCAGAACGCAAGCTATTGTTTGCACTAAAATTACCCTGTGGATAAATAACAGGATCAGGATTTTGCGCATTGCTGTGGTCATCCAAAATAATGGTTTGCCGCGCCACTGTATCCAGATGTGCGCTATAACCGCTGGTGCTAGGCGCGTTGGCGTGGGTGAATTGGCTGGGACGACCACCCGCTGCTAAAGTCACTTGTCCAAAACGACCTAATTGGTAGTTTTCTGTCACCGTCAAGGTGCCTGCGATTTTGACTAACATGCCTTCAAACTGTTCCAAATAGGCATTTTTGCTGGCATAGCCGTTCGGTACGGGTAAGGTGATGGTGGTTGATGTAGGCAAAGTATTAGCAGAACTGATCACACTGATGCTGGTTGGGGTTAATTGGCTTAAATCTTGGAAATCCGAAGCCGTGCCAGTGATTTCCACCTTATCGCCCACACTGACCGCTATTGGGCAGGTATTGCAATAGACAAAAATTGCTTCAGAAGTGGCTGGATTAGCATCCGCATCTGCGTTCTCTTCTTGGATGAAAAAGCCCTTAATACTCGTTGCTGAATCTTGATAATCCGCTGTGACAATAGCTTCCACCGTAAACGGACCCGCACCTGTCACCGTGCTACCAATACCTTGAATAGTATGAATTTTGGTAATGTTAGATTCAATTAGGGTGACGGTTTCGCTGCGGAATTTTTTATAACGCTCTTGTGCAAGGTCTTTAGCCACTGTCGCGTCACCATAGTAAACCGAATCACCATTGTCCAATAACACTTGAATTTGCTGTCCATCCCAAGTGTTCATTGCACCCGTTGGCATGGAAACGATGGATTCAAAACTGCCTTCGTTGCCGCTGCCAGTGATAGCCACAGTGCTTAAATCGGTACTTATTGCAACAGGTGCATCAGCAGCGTTACCCGACCAGCGATAGAGTTTGAAATTACCCGAAGCATCGGATGCACCCGCAATAATCAAACAGCCGTCATTAGAACATTCGAGACTGCGGATACCACGCCCACCTAAATCTAATTGAATAGGTGTGCCAAAAGCTGCTGAACCAGTCGTGCCACCTGATCCGTCCAAAATCGTGGTGAAATTGGTCACTGGCACAATCAAGGCTTTGGTGCGTGAAGTGGCTGGTACAATTGGTGCGCGAAAGGCAATATAAGCCGTTGTGCTGCTGCCCGGAGCAACACTGAAACCTTCAATGCTAAAACCATTAGTCGCTTCAGGAACACCCGTCACGCTGGCAGACAAACCGAAGAAATCTGCGCCCAAACCATGTGTATTACCGCTGTCCCACGCCACTAAATCATCTTCCAAAAATTGATAATAGGCAGCACCAAAGTCTTCTAAAGTGCTAGACGCACCCGTGCCGCCGCTTAAAGTGGTGGAAAATAGACGCTCACGCTCTGGCTTATCGTTACCACTCTTATTGTTGCTGTGCGAACCCATCCAATACAAGGTACTGCCAACACGAGTAGAGGCTTCTAAATCGACTTCTTGACCTGCGGTTAGCCCTAAGTCGGTGGTGTAGTCAAAGCTATTAAATGACAGACCAGAGTTGTTGCGGTGAAACAAGCGAATGGCTTGATCTTCATCATCTGCGACTAGCATGTAATCAGAATCCAATGAAATTGCGGTAGATGCGTCAGATTTGCCTGAGTGATAACGGCTGTTTGTTGTACCTGCGGCGGAGGCGGCGTAGTTGATAACAAATAGTGCGCTGTATGTGCCGTCGCTAACGGTAACGAGAATTACCGCGTAGCCCGCTGCCGCGCCTTGAATTTTAAGATTGACATTGGCAGTGCCGCTGCCTGTGATGCTAAGGTTGGCATTCGGTACAACCGTTTGGTTGCTGCTAAGAGCGGTGACCGTGGTTGTGCTAACACCATCGCTATCAGCAATACTAAAGTTCACACCTAAAGTGCGCATCGGGTCGCTCGTATCAGTTGTCCCCACTGTGCCACTGGCTGCAAAACCACTGCCCACGCTAGCTGCGCCGCCGTCGAGATAATCACTGGTATTGGTATTGAAAGTGATGGTAGGTGCGTCAGCAATCACTGTGCAAGGATCGTAACTCACTGTAGCATGAGTGCTTTTACTCGGACTGCCAATATCGCCACCTGTTGAGGCGACTGAGCTTTCTGCATCACCTACGGTAGATAATGTCCATTGATTAGCGGTATTATTGCCTAATGCCGCTACCGATACCCAAGCACTGGCATCTTTTGTGCGCGGTGCATCTACGGTCCCACTACCTTCATCATCGTAAGTCAAACGATCTACTAAAGCATTGCTGGCATCATACAAATTAATTTCGTCACCGCGCCCTAAACCTTGTGATAGATGCCCCACCACTTTAACGCCATCGCACAAACCACCCCAAGCGGTTCTAAAATCAGCTTCGCTTGCTTCCGTAAGAATCACTGATTCTCCCGCTTGCACTGTACCAAAACCGCTTAAATCCATACTGCCGGGGGCTTGAGACTTATCATCAAAACTCCAGCCCAACATATTAATTGCTGTACTGCCGACATTGGTAAACTCGACAAATTCACCGTTATCACCCTTGTACATGTATTCGGTGATGCGCATTAAGCTGGGCGTAGCAGTAGCGACTGTAAATATCCCTGTAAAGGTTTGATTTGTAGCGTTATCTCCTGTCCAATTAGAAGGATTATTAATTGCGGCTAGCAAGGTTGCCTTGTCACCGGTTGTCGTTCCTGTGTAAACAGCATTATCTACCTCAGTCAAAGCCACCGCATTCGTGCCGTTAGTCAAGCCCTGAGGTAACGCTGAGTCATTAGTATCGGTTGTGTCTTTTTGCCATGTTGCCGAGCCCTGGTTATTCAGAGCTGCGATCATGGTGTCCGTACCCTGATAGGCAATGACTTGGTCGCCGCTAGCAGAAAGAGCCAAGGGACTTGCCGCCACGGCAACAACCGTTCCCTTACTCACGCCACCCGCTGGCGCAGTCCAAGTCAAAACGCCTTCACCTGTACGCCATGTGTCGTCAGCTTTCCAGCCGTTATCCGTGAATTTGATTTCCTCACTGGCGGGAATATCCACTAAAGCTACAAACGAAAAATTATCCGTGTTATCTGCATTGTATTGCACGAATGCTATATCTCCCGCCGTCAGTGCCGCCCACGCTGCCGGATTAAAACCCAGCAACAACACCAATAAACCGAGCCAACGCTTTATCCAAGCACTGCCCTGAAAAACCTGTACATACCTACCCATGAGTTTTGTTCTCATCATTACGGTTAAAAGAATGACACGGCATGTTAGTTGAGTTTATTGACAATTTAGTGAAGGATTTGTGACTATTTTTCTCGTTAAGCTAGTGTGGAATAGTAGCATAATAAATTGAATCTTCACTTAAACTAAAATCCTCCGCTTTTTTCGTTAAATGTGGACTGTAGCACAAATCATTATCAAGCAAATCACCCCACCTTTGACGCATTATTTGAGTTTCTTGAGCTAATCGTTTTTGTTGTTGCGGTGTCGTTTCTAAGCCGCGTGATTTCGATTCATGATGATAAATATACACATCAGGCACAACGATATGTCGATAAGCCAATTGTTGTAATTTTAAACAAAAATCTACATCATTAAATGCAACCGCCAATTTTTCATCAAATCCTTCTACTCGCTGCCACAGTTTTTTACTTACCATCAAGCAAGCACCTGTAATTGCTGTATAAAAACTCGGATAAGTGAGACGATTACAATAACCTTGACTATACATCGGATAATATCTATGCCCATGATTAGCAATACCACCAATACCACAAATAATACCAGCATGTTGAATCGTGTGATCTTGTGGATAAACCAGCTTACAACCCACACAAGCCATATTTTTCTGTTGAGTAAACCACAGCATTTTTTCTAGCCAATTTTGTGATTTTAAAATTTCAGTATCGTTATTTAACAACAAAATAATATCACCTGTTGCTTGTTTTACCCCTATATTAACCAATTTAGAAAAATTAAATGGGATATTACAATTAATTTGTTTAAATTGACCGGCTAATTTCTGTTGATAATATTGATAAAGTTCAAAAGTTTCAGCCTGTTGACTGTTATTATCGACAACAATAATTTCCCAATTTGGATAACGAGTATGATGAATAATACTATTGATACAGCGTTTTAAATATTGAGATAAATCCTTGTTTGGAATAATAATACTGACTTTGACTGTCGGATTAAAAAACTGATTTTGTGTTTTAGATAAATTTTGCAAAGGATAAGCAGGATATTGATGATAAAGTATTTTTGTAATATGTTGTATTTCACGTTGTTGGAGTGATTGCAAATCAAATAAGTTTAATTGCTGCTGAATCAGATTTTGATAAATAGTTTGTAAAATAAGCGGGAAATAATGAATTTGATAATTTTGTACCCAATTTTTTAAATATTGCACAACATATTGCCAAATTGAAAAATCATGCGATTGCGGCGGTTGTAAAATTTCACTACGATAAAAATATAAAGTTTCTCGGTCAGGAGATGCAGATTGAAAACATGGTTGCAGTCCGTTTCCATCGCAGGTTAGCACGTCGTAATCGGTCGAAATCAATTGCACTTCTGGACCAGTATCAAATTGATAAAGTATTATTTCTAGTGCATTTTTCTCTAAAATGTGATTTGGATTCAAAAAAGCACAATATTTTGCAGTTAAATTAGAAAAAATATTTTTAAAATAGTGTGTTATTGACTGATTAAATATTACATTTATTTGCTGTGGATATTGTTGTTGATAAGTTTGTATCAAATCAAGATGTTGATTATTTTCCTCAATTAAAATAAAAAGTTGCCAATCATTAATAGTTTGTTCTGCGATCTGTTGTAAGCAAGTTTTCAGGTACGCTATATTGTAAATAAAAGTGGGTACAAATAGAAATAAAGCAATTTTATCATTTTCTAATCGTTTTTTGTATTCTGTAACAGGCGTAAATTGATAGTTTCGCATACCAACTACTTGAAAATATACAAATATTGCATTATCTACTGTTGCATCTGATGAGCTGAGTTGTAGAATACAAGTTGTATTTTCAGGTAATGCAGTTTGTAAAGGGAAAATTGTCCATTCACCATCTATAACATGTTGTGCATTTATTTTTGACTCGGTAATTAACTGCCAATCCAATGTAAAAACTTTTAACGACAACTCACAAGTATTTTTTCTACCACCCGTCCCCAATTTGCAATATAACTGCTTAATAGGTTGATGATGAGATTGATGCCATGTCCATTGAATGATTGTTGAATGCAATAAAGGATGTTGTTTTTTAATAGGTTTATGATGATATTGCTGCATATTTATAATTGGCTCTAAACCATCATGTTGAGATAAAATAATATTTTTAGCATTTAAATCATTTTTTATAGTAAGCCATAGAAAAAGTACATTATTTTGATTATCCGCATCAGGTGAATCAATTTCACAACAATATTGTCCTTTTTCCAATGTTTTCGTCAATTTACAATTAACCCAACTATTATCTACTAATTCTTTACCATCTATTTGAATTTGAAACATATTTTTAATTGTTAAAACCAATTGGCAATGATTGATTCTTGCACCCGTGGCGATGCGAATAGATAAAAATTCCGTTGCTTGTTCAAGTGTTAATGTCCATTGGATTTTTCTGTTTCGTAACAGTGGAATGGTCACTTGTATAGCTTGATCTGTTTGATATTGTGGCTGGGTTGCGAGTAGTGGTGTTAATGCGTAATCATCAAGATTTAATGGTTTATCCGATTGAAAAACAAGGTAATCAAGCGTTTTTTGTAAAATTTGATTAAGTGTTATAAGCGTAGGGGGATTTGATTGGAACATGATTATAAATTAATGGTTTTTACTGAAATATGAAAATTGCGCATTTTTGCTCTCTCTACAATCGCTCCAAAATTTCTAAAAGCAATCTTGTTTGGTAGGCGCATCCCTGTTTAAAACTACCATTCTACAATATATAAAACTGACTTGAAATCTAAATAATTTTAATTGTAACGTAAAGCCATAGGCTGACTTTTGAAATTTAATCAAATCTAAGTGCTTTACATTAATATTAATATTAGATTTAAAATCAGCTCCATATAAACTCATTAATCAAGAAAAGAACGGATAATTAACAACAATTTTCACTATTCGGACAACAACTTGATTTAAACCAAGATAAAATGGCTTGTTTAGTCGGAATACCGCCTGCGTGAGCAATTTTGTCATTCACTACCACACCGGGCGTAGACATGATGCCATACGACATGATTTGCGCCATATCTTCAATTTTTTCTAACTGAATCGGAATGGCATTAATTTGCGTTACCTCTTCAATTAATTTGTAAGTCGCTTGACAATTGGAGCAGCCTGAACCTAATACTTTGACAATAAACATTTTTTTCTCCTTTATTTTAATTCTTTTACCCATTCTGAAATTTTATCTCTGATGACATCCCGAATTTTACGAATCTCGGCTAATTTTTCCTCATCCGTCCCAGTTAATACGGAAGGGTCTGGAAAACTCCAATGTAAACGAGTCGTTACGCCGGGAAAAATCGGACATTTTTCAGCACTGGTTTCGTCACAAACAGTAATCGCATAGGTAAATAAATTACCTGATTTTACATAGTCCATTACTGATTTTGTCTGCTTACTGGAGATGTCAATACCAACCTCCTGCATTGCTTTAACAACAAGGGGATTTAATGTACCGGGCGATAATCCCGCACTCGTAGCGACATAATTATCTCCACAAAAGTGATTAAACCATGCCTCAGCCATTTGGCTACGCGCACTGTTGTGTACACAAATAAATAAAACACGCTTTTTACTAGCCATAATTTACATACCTCCTAAAAAGTTAAATAACCAACCTACGATAACGATAGATATAAATAAAATACAGGTAAATATAAATAATGCTTGCCAGCGAATCACTTTTCGCAAAATAATTAATTCAGGGAGTGATATAGCGGCAATGCTCATCATAAACGCTAATGTTGTGCCAAGCGGTACGCCTTTATTTAACATAGCCTCTGCAAGAGGAATAACGCCAACTGCATTGGAATATAAGGGTATACCGAGTAATACTGCAAGCGGAACAGCCAAAATACTATGCTTATCGGCTAAACTTTCCGCCCAAGATTGAGGAAAATAACCATGAAATAATGCACCTGCTCCCACGCCTAATAAAACCCATAACCAAATACGATTAACGATGGTTTTAACTTCACCTATCGCGTAGTGATGCCGTGCTGCGTAAGTGTTATCCTGTTGTAAATGAGGTGTTTGTCCTATTTGAATTTGCCACACGTATGATTCTACCCAACGTTCTGGTTTAAATTTTTCCATCACCATACCACCTACATAAGCAACTGTTAAACCTGCTAATACATATAAAACAGTAATTTTCCATCCAACAATGCCGAGCAATAGTACAACTGCGATTTCATTAATCATTGGGCTAGCAATCAGAAACGAGAAAGTTACACCTAATGGGATACCTGCCTCGACAAAACCAATAAATAGCGGCACGGAGGAACAAGAGCAAAACGGTGTGACTGCACCTAAACTAATAGCCAGCCATCTTGCCATCATTTTGGAGCGACCACGCACATAATTACGCACTGTTTCTGGGGAAATAAATGAACGAAACCAACCCATCACGTAAATGACAATGATAAGTAAAGTAAAAATTTTCAGTACATCCATCACAAAAAAGTGCAATGCCTGAGTAAAGTGGCTCTCAGTCGCTAAACCTAAGATGTTATAAACAATCATGTCTGCAATGGTGGTAAACATAATTAATTGACTTCCTGTGGGCAATGTGGACGATCTGCCATATCGATTAGGCGTTTATTGTCTTGAGTAAACTGTGTTTGTGATTGCAATTGATTTACGATTAATGCTAATAATTTTTGTTCAAAATCAGATAGATTGGTTTGGATTGAGTAAAATATCCATTGACCTTCTCGACGCTGTGAAACTAAACCGTGTAATTTCATTGTGTTCAAATGGCGTGAAATTTTGGGCTGTGGCAATGCTAAGGCATAGCTTAGCTCACAAACACATAATTCTTGATGTGCATAAACTAAGGTTAAACATCGCAATCGTGTTTCATCGCTCAAAAGGTGACATAAATCTCTGATGTGCATTTTTATATTTTTATATATGGATATGCGAATATGTTGATATAAAACCAACATGTTGTCAAGAAAGAATTATTGTTAATTTGTTAATGAACGTCGTTGCGGTGCAAATAATTAAATATCATTTACTACGGTTTTAACCGCGTTAATAACTTTTTCAACATCAGATTCTGTCATGCTTGGGTAGATTGGTAAACTCACCGCACGTTGGTAAACATCAAAAGCGACAGGAAAATCATCGGGTTTAAATTGATAACGTTGTTGCCAATATGGCTGTATGTGTAGCGGGATAAAGTGTACGCTTGTACCGACACCTTGTAATGCCATACGTTCGATAAATTGATTACGCTCAAGCTTATCTAAATCTAATTGTAAAACGTATAAATGCCACGCATGTTTACTATCACAGGGATATTGTAATTCTGGTGTTTTTAGAGGTAAGCCTGCTAATCCGTGTGCGTAATGACGTGCAATTAGTTCGCGTTGTAATGCAAATCGTTCTACTTTGGCGAATTGATGAATGCCCATTGCAGCCATGATGTCACTCATGTTGTATTTAAATCCGGGGGCGACAATTTCGTAATACCAGCTAGGTTGTAACGCTTGACTACGGTTAAAAATGTCACGGCTAATACCATGCAAACGCATTATATTGATTCTCTGGGCATAATCTGGATCACGCGTGACAATCATACCACCCTCGCCGGTTGCGACAGGTTTAGTAACATAAAAGCTAAATACCGTAATATCGCCGAGTGTGCCTATTTTACGATTTTTATATGTTGTTGGTAATGCGTGCGCGGCATCTTCAATAACTTTCAAATTGTATTGTTGTGCGAGTTGTAAAATCACATCCATATCACAGGCTTGACCTGCAAAATGCACGGGTATAATCGCTTTAATGTTAGGTTCGGTTTTTAATACGTTTTCTAATTGGTTGACATCTATGTTGAATGTTTGTCTATCAATATCTACAAAAATTGGATCAGCACCTAAATAACGCATCACTTCAACAGTTGCGGTAAAAGTATAAGGAGTTGTGACAATCTTATCGCCTGCTTTGATTCCGATTGCTTCCAACGCTAAATGCAATCCCGCAGTACAGGAACTGACCGCTAACGCATGAGGCATTTGAAAATAATCTATAAAAGCTTGTTCAAATTGTTTTGTTTTGGGACCGGAGGTTAGCCAACCTGAACGCAGTGTTTCTACAACTTCATTTATTTCCTCTTCACCGATAGAAGGTTTTGCAAACGGTAAAAAATCGTCACTCACGGAACTACTCCAACAAGTAGAATAAAATCACATTGTACAATAAATCGGCTCAATAAATAATACAACCTACGTGGGCTCAGCAATTCTCATTTTAGGGTTAAGCAGGAGGAGGATGGCGAGAGTTAAGTCCATCAAGCATAAATTGCAAAAGAGCTTGCCAAGAATCAAAGCAGATATAAAGCATAAGGGCGGAAAAATCTTGAAACAGTCGTTTGCGAGAAGGTAATAGTTTTCTGAGCTTTTTGAAGCGTTTTTCAAACAATTCCATAATTGATGCTTTTCCTAACGCTTGCCATCATCCTACACTGGAGCGTAGCGGAAGCGGTCGGGTGGACGGCTAAGTTAGGCATACATCATCTCGCGTAAAAATATGATGACTTGCTTTGATTCTTTCTTCAAAACCAAAATTTTTAAGCAGTGAACATAGGTCATTGAATGAGATATTTGCATCAGATGTACCTGCAAGAATTTTTAGTAAAATTTTTTCTATCTTGCTCATTTATCAAAAGACCTTAATATTGATTTGGATAGACAACATAAAAGTAAATTCTCTGTGTCAAATAAAAGAAAAAATTAGGGGTTACGCAGTTCACACGAAAATTTTACGCTATATTTGCAACTCACAATAAATCAGGACGCAGAGCATCCTTGCTGCATCCCAACGGAGACCATTGGGACGAGGAAAAAATATTCCTATCCCAATCGCTTTTTGCTATGCTTCTTTCCAAATCCAAACACACAGGAAATCCATCGTCATGTCTCAACTTCGCAAAGAGCAAGTTAGCAAAAACACTGATGGCTATTACCATTGTGTCAACCGTGCGGTGTGCCGTGCTTATCTACGTGAAAATGTATTTTATTTTTAAAAACAAAAAGATATTAGGTAACTCATGAAATGGCTTAACAGACTCTCCATCGCAGGTAAATTAAGCACCATTATTTTTATCGTCAGTTTAATTTTGGTGGTGTTAATTAGTGCCATTCTAGTGGTAAATGAACGCATTCGCTTAAAATATAACATGGAAAGCGATTTGCTGACTTTGTCTGCGATCATGGGTCACAATACGAGTATTGGTCTTGCTTTCGACGACACTCAGGCAGCGGCGGATGTACTGAAATCTTTGGCAGCCAAGACTAATATCATGGTAGCGCATGTCTTTGATACTAGTGGTAATCTGTTTGCCAGCTATGTACGCGAAAATTTCACCAAGAATGAGGCTGAGACGAGCATTCTTCAGCTTAAAATTGTTGCTGAAAACCTTTATCTGGATGACAAGGGGCTGATTCAGATCAATGAGGGTTTTATTTTCCATGCCCAACACGGTCACGCCTCGGCAATTAAACGAATCCATCTCGGCGAACGTAGCTTAGGCGGTATTTACATTCAATCCGACTTGGAAGAATTTAGGCAACGCCTATACTGGTATGCTGGAACGATGACGGGCATCAGCCTGCTATCTCTGATACTGGCGAACTTAATCGGTATACGTTTACAGCGAATTATTACCAAACCAGTGTATCACTTACGCGATACTGTGCATGAGGTTTCGACGCAGAAAAACTATAGTATCCGTGCGAGCAAAGAGACTGAGGACGAAATCGGTGACTTGATCGATGGTTTCAATGACATGTTGCAAAGTATCGAATTGCGCGAACAGGAAATTCGCTCTCTGAATGAACAATTAGCGGAAGAAAACCAACGCATGGGCGCGGAACTGGATGTCACTCGTCGCCTGCAACAAATGGTATCGCCTACCAATCAGGAATTGGTCGAGATTCAAGGGCTGGACATTGCTGCTTATATGAATCCGGCAGACGAGGTAGGTGGCGATTATTACGATGTTTTGGTACGCGGCAATGGTATCAAAATCGGCATTGGTGACGTGACCGGTCATGGTCTGGAAAGCGGCGTAATGATGTTGATGGTGCAAATGGCAGTGCGCACGTTGCTGACTTATGGTGTTAGTAATCCAGAAGTTTTTTTAACTGTTCTCAACGGTGCGTTATTCGGCAATGTACAGCGAATGCACACTGACAGGAATTTAACGCTAGCACTGTTCGATTATTACGCCGGTGAGCTAAGTTTTACCGGTCAGCACGAAGATATTTTGATATTCCGTAAAAATGGCGACATCGAGCGCATAGATACGTTTGACTACGGTTTCATAGTGGGATTGTTGTCAGATATTAGCGAATATGTCAATCAAGGTAAGGTCGAACTAGCGATAGGAGACGGCGTGGTGTTATATACCGACGGCATTACCGAAGCACATAACCCAGATAATCAAATGTACGGCATTGAGCGTTTGTGTGAGATAGTTAAAGCCAACTGGCATTTGACCGCTGAACAAATCAAAGAGAGAACCATTGAAGATGTACACCTGTTTGCCGCTGATCGTAAATTGATGGATGATATTACCATATTAGTAATTAAACGCTTGGCTTGAATTTAATAGCAACCATCGACGGTGATTATTCCATCATCATCTGACTCTTATCATGATAGTCACGTCGAACTCACCTAACCCCACAACCTGAAATCCCGTCCAATGTGAGTGATAGCTCCTTAGTTGTATAATTAAAAAAGCTCTTCACAACACTAGGTCATGAAGAGCTCTAAGTCAATTTTGATTTGTTATTCTAGGCTTATCTTAACACCTAGTCTTTACCATTAAGATTTTCATCAACCACGTCGTTTTGATTATTCGACTCTGGTGTTTCGGTGTCTATACGTCATTACTTTCACCACTAGAGGCAGTATTAGCGGTTTCATCGTTAGATTCTTCGTCATCTAAAGTGGTTTCATCGTTAGATTCTTCGTCATCTAAAGCGGTTTCATTGTTAGATTCTTCGTCATCTAAAGCGGTTTCATTGTTAGATTCTTCGTCATCTAAA
>CAYMCP010000008.1:44221-59281 GCA_964388965.1 uncultured Thiotrichaceae bacterium
GTCATCTAAAGCGGTTTCATCGTTAGATTCTTCGTTATCTAAAGCGGTTTCATCGTTAGATTCTTCGTCATCTAAAGCGGTTTCATCGTTAGATTCTTCGTTATCTAAAGCGGTTTCATCGCTAGATTCTTCGTTATCTAAAGCGGTTTCATCGCTAGATTCTTTCTCGTCCGCGCTTAGATAGTACAACGCAAATACTTGACCATCGTTAAAAGTAACAGGGAAGTAAGGCAAATCTTGCGCGTCTTTGGTCAATTCACCAAATAAAATATTACCTTCAAAAGGTTCCACTTTATCAATCGGTTGTTTTGATAGTTTCCCTGAGTGTACAATATCGTTCAATATTACTGATAGTAAGCCGTCTTTACCAAAATCATAATCATCTTGAGCGAGGATTTCCTGTAAGTAAGCGTCGAATTTGGCAAAATATTCACTGAAATCTACCTCTGATACTTCTTCAGCTTCTGCATTTTCTATAGCTTCCACAACCTCTCCTACGCTTTCCTCAGTAGTCGCTTCTGATTCATCATTGCCTTCTGATTCGCTATCTGTGATTTCTTCAGATTCAGGTTCAATCACTTCCTCTTCAACAACGTCGTTTTGAGCAAATAAAATTTGTTGCGTACCGTCCGCATAAACCAATACTAAGTCATCAATGCCGTCACCATTTTCATCCTGAAAACTAGAGCTTGGTGCAGTTTTTTTGATTGCTGTTAGCATTTTGTCAGTAAGTTCGCCAGAATAAGTTTTGCCTTCAATGACAACTGTTAATGTACCATCATCTAAATTAAGTTCATTTGTTGCGTAATCAGTGGCGAAAAATTCACTCAATAATTGCTCTGGCGTTAGTTCTGGTGGTTTACATGCTTCGGCAGTGGCAATGACGCTACGAGACGCAATACTACTACCATTTATCGTGTTACCAATATGATCAGCCATTGGTACACCTAACATGTCATACAATTTTGCAGTAAAGCGTACTTCTACTGTCTCAAAATAATTGCCACGACTGTCAGTTAAACCAGGCCACCATGCAGTAATGCTAAATTCACTGTCACCTGTCAACATTTGCGAATCTTCTAATCTTTTCTTTGGACAACTGGTTAAATGACCAGTATCGGCTAAACCCGTTTCCTCAGAAATCTTTGGACATATCGCGTTGTCTGGTGTCACAATTTCCCATGAAGTTTTAAGGTTTAAAAAGCCTTTCGATGCAAAATCAACCTTGCCTTTAATTTCAAATGGTTTACCTTCTTCGATACAAAAATTACCACCATGACCAATAAAACTAATATCCCAACCTTTTGGTACAGGTACAGCACTAGATTGGCAATGAATTGGCCACGCTATTCCTTCAATGTCAGAGTAGGGTGTAGCAAAACTGTTTTCTTCTGCAACGCTGCATGTTTTTGGATCAAATGCGTAAATTTTGTTGCCGCGTCCTTGATCTACAGAAAATAACAACATGCCATCGGCACGAGTTTCTAATGATTCAACTTCGCCAGAAATCTCACCGAATCCTTCACATACTGTAAATGGAGAATTACCTCCTTCACCCATTTCTGCATTAATCTCAATATCTCGACCAGTTTTCATAGAGCCTATTACATTTAAACCTAAACGTAAAAATTCCCCTCCATCGTCTGGTAAAATTGCTGCTTCTTCCGTTTCGTCCGTTTCGTCCGCGCTGTCTAATTCATTATCAGAACGGATATTACTGCGTGTGCTACGAATTTGAGTTGCGTTTTCTATCGTGTCGTCTGCCGCGTCTTCCACTGCATTTCGTCCTAATAATCTAACACCATCGTAATACCAAGCGATTAAATTACTACCTTTCACCACAAAACCATCTTTGTTGCGACGTTTCACTTTTTCCGCAGCGTATAAAATTGTACCGTCTACATTCCAAGCTAATGCCTCAATCGCATAATCAGATGGTAAAATCATTTTGCTGGTGCCCGTATCTGGGTCGATTTGCAAAATACCTTTTTCTTTACCTTTTTCATTCGTATCTGTTGACGCAAATAATGTTGCATCTTTCGGATGAAATGCGAAACCTGTAATTTCATCATGATCCATCTCACCAACGACTTTTAATGTTGCCTCAGATGGATGCACTAAATAGAGCAAATTTTCTGATGCGGCATACAACATCGCAGTAATAGGATGAATTCCAATCGCCTCTATATCAAAACCGGGATATTCAGGTCCTATTTTAGCAGATACAGTACGATTTCCTTCGAGGTCAATTACTTTAAATTTAACGAATTGGGAATCACTTGCCCCTTCATCATGTACTGCGTAAATTTGACATATTGTAGGACCAATCGGCGAACCAAGCTGACTACTAACCCGCACTTTTGCTTTTCTTTTGCGTTTTGAATAATAGCCTGAACTATCTGATATATATTGATTAGAAAGGTTAGCATTCCAAGCTTTACCATAGTTCCAATGACCATAGTCCTGCCAAGAATAGCCATAACTTGAGTAACTGCTACCACGACCATATCCACCTTGTCCATAGTCCCAAGCATCATAACCATAGAAAAAAGTATCCGTACCATTAAACCCTGGATTCGCAGTATAAGTGACTGTACCATCACCATTATCTACGACCATACCATTACCTGTTTTAATACGATAGCCGGCTTGCTTAGTTATATCACTGTATAAATAAAAAAACCTCTCATCATCATCTTCATCACGTTTTAACTCAATGATTACCGCAGTTTGTGGGCGAGTATCAATCCTATGATCTGCAAAATCTTGATTGATAGATGCAACAGGCGGTGTAGGTATTGCCGGTATATTTATTGGCGTATCTATTGGTGTATTTATTGGTGTATTTATTGTGGTGTCAGTTACTGTGTCAGTTACTGCGTTAGGAGTAGCGACATCTGCACTACTCGAACTGTTTGTTGTCGCATGACTTGTCGTAGTCGCTGGCTCATTTGTAGTGCTATTGCTTGTTGTCGCAGTCGCTGGATTATTCGTAGTGCTACTTGTACCGCCTGCTGTCACATGACTTGTCGCAGTCGCTGGATCATTTGTAACGCTACTTGCGTTGCTTGTTGTCGCAGTATCTGCTAATTCGTGATTTTCAGGTATAGACTCAGCGTCGATATTTTCACCTGTTGAATCAGGCATATTCTCTTCTGTGAGAACCTCATCATCAACTTGGTTAAATTTTATATCAGAATTAGGCGGATTAACATTATTGTGTGTACCATTCAACCCACCCTCAGGAATCTCATTTTTTTCAATATCTACCTTAATAATTGAGCCACTGGGATTGCCTAATATACTACCGTTCTCTGGTAAAGCACTGCTAGTATTTTCTTTATTGGCTTCTTGCTCTGCTAGTTCTTCTGCGTGTAAAATTTCCGCAATATCGGGATCATAAGTGCTCTCCTCTGCATGAATAGGAAGCACTACCCAGTAACTTAACAGTAGGAAAAGTAGGTATTGCCGTTTCATTGTGAACTCCATTTAGTTAATTTTTAAAAATTAAAACATCTTAGTCTGGACATCAAGGTCGTGTGCCAGCATTATATTCCTACTACAATCTACTTGCGAGTATAAAGTAATAAAATGTAAACTCAAGAAAATGATTGATAATTTTAGTGTATAATAGTGACAAACGGTTGATAGTGTAAATTTTTTTGTCTATTTCGCAAAAAGTACCTTGTTGTTTACGTTGTTATTTTTAATAGTTAGTGACATTCAAATATTATATTTTATGTTTATTTTAAATCGAATTCTATTGATTTACATACCTATTCTAATTAACTTATGCTTAATTACTATATTGAGTTATTACGCTGTGCATCTTGGTCTGAATTTATACGCACCGCTTCAATCTGTTTCGCGCCTACCTGTCTACCAAAACGCGCCTATAGTTAATTCATCCATATTCTCAGATTTAAGTGTACAACCGATTCTTAATGCACACTTATTCGGCAAAGTGGCGCGAAAAAACCCGCAACCACCCATTGACAATAAATTACTAGCTGATAGAAACATCTCTGAAACAAAATTAAAAATTAACTTACAAGGTATTTATCATTCTGATGATGTCAAACATTCTTTTGTAATTATTGATGATAAAAAATTTACCACAAATATGACAATTCAGGCAGGTGTTCAGTTGTATCAAATCCAACCTAAAAAAATTATTTTAAAAACAAACAATTACTTTGAAAGTCTAAAATTAAGAGCGTTACAATTATCTCGCTCTCAGGTAGATAATGCAAAAAACATACCACAGAAAACAACTGAAACATTACTCGCAGATTATCGACATCAACTTAAAACCAATCCACGCGCCCTAATGCAATTAGCACAAATTCAACCCGCTTATGATAATGATAAATTAATTGGTTATCGTTTGAGTGCTAGCAAAGATGAGGCGTTATTAAGTCGATTTAATTTACAAGTTGGGGATATACTCACAACAGTGAATAACGTAGAATTGGATTCGCCGCTCAAAGGGTTAAGCTTGATGCAACAATTATCCGAAGCCGAGCAACTCGATTTAACGGTGTTGCGTAATGGTCACCCTTATTCATTCTCGTTTAATATCAAAAACTAAATATGTTTATCATTCGCTTTCTTGTCTTGAATTTTTTACTTATCACAACTTCGATACTTCATGCGCAAAATGTCACTTTAAATTTTAAAGATGCTGATATTCAACAATTAATTAATATCGTTTCTGAAGTGACGCATAAAACTTTTATCGTTGACCCGCGTGTTAAAGCTAACGTAAATGTAATTTCTAGCCATCCAATGGACGAAAATCAAGTGTATGCTGTATTTTTATCTATTTTGAATGTACACGGTTTTACTGCGATTGAAGGTAACAATGGTATTGTCAAAATCCTACCAGACAATTTAGCGAAATCTCAGGACACGCCTGTTTTATCAGGTCGTCAAGTGGCAGAAGATGATAGCTTAGTAACTAAAATTATTCGTGTACAACACGTTTCTGCGCCGCAATTGGTTCCTCTATTACGTCCACTTATTCCACAACATGGTCATATCGTGGCTTATCCCGCAAATAATACGTTAATTATTTCTGATTATGCTGGCAACGTTAAACGATTGCAAAAAGTGATTGAACGCATCGATCAGCCAAGTGACGAAGCAGTAGAAGTGATTATGTTGCAACATGCTTCAGCACCGGAGGTTGCACGGATTTTAACGACTTTATATCAACGTCAGGCTGCAAACCAGACTGGTAACGCTCAAACTCCGCCAAGCGTCATCGCTGATGAACGTACTAATAGTATTTTAATTAGTGGAGATAAGACAACACGGTTGCATTTACGCACAATTATTAGTCATTTAGATACGCCATTAAAATCAGTTGGTAATACTAAAGTTATTTATCTACGTTATGCGCAGGCAAGTAACTTAGTCGATGTATTAAAAGGTGTGAGTGATACGATTGCAGAGCAAAAACAAGGTGAAAATATGACGCAGACGACAGGCGGTACACGTACAAGTATCCAAGCTGATGAAACAACGAATAGTTTAGTTATTACGGCTGTACCTGATGTGCTGCGTAGTTTGGAAAATGTAATCAGTAAGTTAGATATTCGTCGCGCACAAGTATTAGTTGAGGCGGTCATTGCTGAAGTTTCCGTTGATAAGGCGCGAGAGTTAGGTGTACAGTGGATGAGTTATAATACAGGTGATAGCGTCACGCCAATTGGTATGATTAATTTTGATAACGCAGGTGTGAGTATTGCGGATTTAGCAGCCGGTGCGTATGGTTTTAATCAAGGTAATACTGGCAATTTAGCGATACCAGAAGGTGTAAACGGGGCGTTGTTTGGATTGGGGCGTTTGGGTAGTGCATTTAATTTTGCTTTATTAGTCAAAGCTTTATCGGCTGATACGAATTCTAATGTGTTATCTACACCGTCATTGTTGACTTTGGATAATCAAGAGGCGGAGATTGTTGTAGGTCAGAATGTCCCATTTTTAACCGGTCAATATACAAATACGGGTGCTGTGAACGGTGCAACTAATCCATTTCAAACCATTCAACGTGAAGATATTGGGATTAAATTAAAAGTAAAGCCGCAAATTAACGAGGGAGATGCGGTAAGATTAACCATTGAGCAGGAAGTATCGAGTTTGAGTAATAGCAGTATTGCATCGGATATTGTTACAAATAAACGTACAATTAAAACAACAGTCATCGTAGAAGATGGTAACATGGTTGTGTTAGGTGGTTTAACTTCAGAAGAGTTGCAGCAACTTTCACAAAAAGTACCTATCTTAGGCGATATTCCACTATTAGGGGCTTTGTTTCGTTCTAAAAGTACGCAAAAAGTTAAACGGAATTTGATGATATTTTTACATCCAATAATTATGCGGGATAAAGAAACAGAACGTTTGTTAAGCCAAAAAAAGTATGAGGAAATGCAGCAGATTCAATTAAAACAACGTGAAAAAGGTTTAGATTTGATGCCTGATGATGAGGTACCATTATTACCTAATTTGGGTGATTTTATTGTAATTCTACCCAATAATGATGAATTTCCAATGCCTTAGTTGAATATCGACCATGCTACACCAGCATAAGAAAATGTAATTTGAATTAACATACATGTGTTCAAAATTAAAAAATCCATATCAAGTGTAGATTGGGCAGAACGACAATTTGCTTTTTTACTAAAAACGATTTACTGACAAATGATTATTTGAACTAAACCCACTTGGTTGCCAATCTTCAATTAGATAGTTCGGAAAACGATATAAATCTACTTTAAAACTTAAAGCCGATTGAAACGCCATCGGCGATTGTCCTATCCTCGCAGTCCTACAATTATCTATTATTTTAACGGCTTGTATAAAATCTTTATCCAAATTTAATAAACTACTACTCACCGTTTCATCGGGAGATGTGATTTGAATATTGCCATCAATACCCAAACGCGAAGATGCTGAAACTAAACTATTCGCCGATTGTAAAAATTGATTTGCGACAATGAGAATATTTCCACCTTCTCCCGCGTCCGCCTGCGCAATAATAGGACTATTATTCATGATTAAAAATTGTGGGGTCTCAATGGTAATATTGCCGCTATTGCAATCCCCAGATTGAACGCTAGTTGTAATACTGCCCTGATTAAACAAATATAGCGTATCACTTACATTCAAAAAGATATTACCACCACCTGCATGTATAGTAGACGCATTAATCGCTCCACCATCGTCGATATTAATCTGATTTGCTGTGACAGTAATTTTTCCCGCACAACCTGCATAAGATTCTGAATTGTAAGAACTACTATTGATACCACTACGGTATAATAAACCATTGTCTTGCCAACCTGAAATTGCAATGGTATCTGCAACAACTGTCGTTTGACCTGCATCACCACTACCATAAGTCATACTACCAATTGTCCCACCAGCATTTAATATTATATGTTTAGCCTGTACGAATAGATTACTTGCCTGTCCACCATTATCAACTGGATTCGCTGAGGCAGATGTAATATTACTTGGATAGGGAAACGCTGGAAAATCAAGCATTTGATAAGGAATCGCCGCCACTCCTGAAATCAACAATGTATCTGAAACATATACTGATAAGGTATTAGCTTCACCAGAAAAAAAAGTATTAGTTGTAATTACACCGCCATCTATCAAATTAATTCGTTTGGCTATAACGCTTAATGAACTGGTTCGCGCAGTACCCATACTAATGCTCGCAATGGAAGTAGGTATACCAAATAATGCTTCTTGTCCAGTAAGGGTGATATTATCTGCTTCTACCGAGACAGCCCCGCCCAACCCTGTCGCAATTGAAGTAACACTGATTATTGCGCCTTCATCAAGGATAATATTCTTTGCTTGCACATCTAAATCGCCACTGTTACCGCTATCAGCCGTTAAAGTAAACGCACCTGAAACCGCAGGAACTGTATTAGCATCAGGTAAGGATAAGCCACTTATTGCCTGTAAAGTATCCGTCACCTGTAGATGTAAATTTCCAGATTGACCAGAGCCAAATGTAGTTGTACCTATATCAGCTTGATTTAAATAAATATTATTTGCCTGAATTGTCATATTGCCGCTTGCCCCATCTGCCACCGTCAACGTGCTAACATGACTACCACCACGTATTGTTGCACCAAATTCGACACCCATAGGTCTATCTACACGAGTAGCAGTTAAATCCTGTGCCACACGTAAATGAATGTCACTACCTTTACCGCTTGCATAAGTGTTTGCCAAAATATCAGCATCATGTAAAACTAAATTATCTACTTCAATATCAATCACTTGTCCATTTAATTCCGTAAAAGTATGGCTGCTGATGCGGCTACTGTTTAAAATCAAATCTTCAGCGCGAATCGTAATCTGTCCACCAAATGGACCACTGCTATCTACGCCAAAATGATTTAATTCAATCTGTCCTCTACTGTCCAAAATAATCTGCCCACTAGGCGCAATCAATTCATGCGCAAATTGATGTTGACTACTCTCGTCATAACTTGCTGCTATCGTGCTGTTTAGATAAATATCGCCACCAACGAGCGCAAGGGTTTTAGTTGGTGCAACAGTTAATTGCGCGTCTACAACTTGGAGTGTGGCGGCGGTATCCTGCAAAAATCCAAAGCTGGCAATGGGCGCGACACTTAATATATCTCGTTTAGGAAAGCGTGCATGATATTCACCGCCATCAGCGAATTTGATGTAATCAGCGGTCGAGGCATAAAAAGAACCGGTCAAATCCAATTGAGCCTGTTGGTCAAATACGATACCGTGAGGATTTAAAAAGTAAAAATCTGCATTAGGAATAGTCGAGCGAATCGTACCATTAATAAAACTTGCTTCACCACCAACGACGCGAGTGATAATATTTTGAATGCTATCATGTCCTGAAAATTGAGCAATTTCGCCTTGATTTAGATTGAAACGCTCGAAGGTATGAAACAAATTATTACCTACTGTTTGCCCTAAATCTTGTTTAATATCATAAACTTGTTCATTGGTTGATAGTTGCAATTGCGTATTGTTGATTAAAATTTCTGCTTGCGCAATGTTAGCTAAACACATAAATATGAATATCAATAAAATCATTAGGTTATACCTTTTTAAATCAAATACAATTTGTAGATAAAAAAATTTTCTAGCATTAAGCAGAATGGTATAATTATTTTATTTCATGTAAATTAATATAAAAAACTATTTCTAAAATAAAAAGAGCTGTTTGTATCAACTTACCTTTGCTGCTGCTTCGTTTTTCCGCAAATTATGTGCTAATTGTGACATAAATGTCCCATTTCTGACAGTTGGATGACTGCGACAAGATGATTAGGTTTGATTTTTTCTTGCTCAATCAACATCTTGTCTATTGACTGTACGCAATCAATAAACGCCACATCATCACTATTATGCTCGTCAAAGTGATGTCCGAAAGCGCGTTCAATAAAAACATCAATCAAATTTCCATAGGTAAAACATAATTCAAAATTAAATTTTCCGCGTAGCAAAGGTAAAATAGTTTTTGCTTCCGCGCCTTCAAAACCGATATGTGAATAATCATGATTAATAAACCAATGCTCTTGTTGTCCAGTTAAAAAATTAAATTTATATTTTTCTGGCAATTTTGCCCATAAAGCTGGAATATAAGGTAATAATGCACTTTCTCGTTGATGTCCTATTTCACCAATCATATCCACAATAAGCAATTTTCCACCTTTTAACATTGCTGCACATAAATTATCTAAAATTTGATTAACATTTATAGCGCGATGTAAAGCATAATTGGCTAAAATCAAATGATAATGTTGTTCAGGTTGCCAATGGGCTAAATCTACACAGAAAAATTGTACTTTATCAGCAAGATTTTTTATTTCTGCCAATTGGTTTAATTTTTTCACTATTTCTACATCAGCACTTAAACCGTGTAATATAAAATTATCTATATTTTGCTGCTGCAATTGCTCAATTAACATCCATTCAAATTCACCATTATGAGTGGCAATATTAACAAAATAACAGGTTTTGAAAGTTTGACATTGTTTTATTAAAGTTTGAATAAAAAGCTGATTAATACTTTCAAACCCTAATTCACGTATCGCTGGTGCGAGATAACGACATGACCAATAATGAAAAATAGTAGGTAAATCATGAGGATTGCCCACTATTTGGTTGGATATGTGAACAAAAGTTTGATAATTCACGGCTAAATGATGAGCAGCTTTATCGGGCGGTGTCAGCGGAGAGCAATGTTGTATCGTTAGCACTTCGCGCCATTTTTGATAAAATTTATGGTGATTAATGACTTGAAATGCTTTAAATCCCTGAGTGACATCTGTGCCCGAAGTGATGCCCTCGTGATGGATGACTTGCGACGCATGACAATACATAACTTTATAACCTTTTGATCGAGCGGTAAAACATAAATCAGTATCTTCATAATATGCCGGTGCATAGCGTTCGTCAAAACCACCCCAATGTCGCCATAATACAGTCCGAATCATTAAGCTTGCGCCTGAACAATAATCAACTTCTCGATCTTGATTAAAATGTGGCAAACTAGGGTCTTGTAAACGTCCATAATTACAGCCGCTAGCATCATTAAAAATAATTCCTCCCGCTTCTTGTAAACGTCCATCCGGATAAATTAATTTTGAGCCGACTAAAGCTACTTTTTCGTCATTGTCGAATATTTCTAACATTTTTGATAAGTAACCCGTTCTAACTTGGGTATCATTATTGAGTAATAAAATAAATTCCCCTCTTGCTAATGCACCTCCTTGCTGACACGCACCAACAAAACCTTTATTGTTTTTATTATGTACGACACGAAAACAACCTTTTAATTGCTCTAAAAAATATTTAGTTTCATCGTTAGAAGCATTATTGATAATAATAACTTCTTTGCTAATTTCATTATCGTGCGCAACCACTGTTAGTAAACAATTGTAAGTATAAGCAACTTTGTTAAATACTGGGATGATTATGCTGACTTGTGGTTTTTCGACGACAGGTAAAAACAAAGGCTTGAAATATGGCTTGCTAAACCAACGTCGCCAACCGCGTGGAAAAGGATTAATAAATTGTGGTATGGCTTGCGTACACCAAATTGCAACTTGATTGTGTTGATCCGCATCGTGGCTAGTAAGGGTGATAATTAATGATTTTTTTGTATCAACAGTGATTTTTTTATCCAGCATAATATCAATATATTCGTTATCTTTTAGCTTGGATAAGTTAAATTTTTGAGTATGAATATTCGCAAATTGGATTGATAAAACACAGTGATTGGTACGGCAATATGTGCCAAAACGAAATCGAATAGCAGTAATTTCTGATTGTTCGGGCGTGAGCTGAAAACGCATTTTTGTATCGGCTGTCAGTGTAACGGGAATATCACCGTAAAATGTAGCAGAAAAAGCTTTTAAATCAGTATTTAATAATGCAGTTGCAGGGAGTTTGTCTTGAATTAACATCATTTTTAATTGGATTTATGAGTAATCCGTGAATAATAACCCAAAAAACTAATTTTCTAAACTTTGTTCTAATTTTTCGGATTGAATTGGATAGGTTAAAGTTGTCAATGAAATATCGGGGAAGCGTTGACATAAACGTTGTAAATGGTGTTGCTCCTCTTTATGTACGAATAAAATTAACCGCGTTTTGGGAGATTTCCCTGAAATGAGCGCCATGAGTGAATCTACATTGCTAATAAATGATCCATATTTGGGTGCAAAATTGAATTCAGCTACAATCAGGTCTGGAAATTGTTTTTTTAGTAAACTCATAGCGTTACGCATAGTATTCACTTTTTCCACTTGAAAACCTAGCTGCTGATATAGTGTAGAAAAGTCTGGATAACCACCCACTTCAACGATAGAAAGTAATTTCACGATAAATCCTAAGTATTGACTAGCGAAGGAACGCATTGCTGTTAGTAAAATATTTTACAAAACAATTATTTACTTATCTTATTTAAAGCGCGAATTAATGCACATTTTTAGTCACAGTTTTAATACGTTGTAAAATATTTAATGCAACTTCCATATTAGGATAAGTGACGGCAAGGCTTTGTTTTGACA
The DNA here is from genome assembly GCA_964388965.1 of uncultured Thiotrichaceae bacterium. Lineage (GTDB taxonomy): Bacteria > Pseudomonadota > Gammaproteobacteria > Beggiatoales > Beggiatoaceae > Albibeggiatoa. The sequence goes on from CAYMCP010000008.1 coordinate 56,311, forward strand.
GTTGTTGTAAATTAGTTTGCATGGCTGTGACTTGCGTCGAATTTTGATCATAAAATTGTTGTAACCACATAACAGTTTCGTCTAACACGTTACGAAACGTAACAAAATCTGATTTTAATAATGCTAATCTTGCTGATTCTAGTTTTAAACGTAAATTTTCCTTAATAAAAAATAGTTGCGGTTCAGTTAATAAACCTACATCCACATTTTCGTTATAACTGATCGTAATAAGCTGTTTGATTTCATTCCATACAACACTGCTTACATCTCCCCATGATTCTAGCGTAGAAAAAATTTGCCGTGGCGTTTGCTTGGACGTACTATTTGCGGGTGGTGGCGTTGCAGCTTTAACGATAATTAGCTGTTCAACTTGATCAATGTGAGTCGAAAGTTGCTGCGCTACTTTTGTAATATTAACAACTTGTGTGGTGTTTAATGCGGTTATATCCTGTTCAACTTGTGCGATCAGCGGTTGTATTAATTGTGGCTGTGACCAGTCTTGTAATCGAATTTTAATTAAATTGAGAATATTTAAAGCAGTTTGAGCATCTTGCATGAACTGTAAACGATATTGAGCCAGATTAAGTAAATAATCAATCTCGTTTAATGTCCAGTCTGGAGTAATCTGCTGCTGACTGTAAACTTGTCGCAATTGTTGTAAATTTTGTTCAATATTAGGAATAATGGATAATTTTTGCTCTAATAAAAGTTTTAATGTTGTTGTTTCTTCATTTTGCGTCATCAATCGCGTTTCTAAACTATTAATTTGCTGCTGTAATGTATTGATAAACGTGTCAACAACTATTTTTTGTTCTGAAAGTGTTTGTTGTAAATTTTGTTGTTTTGTTTCCCATGTCTGTATTTGCTGCTGCAATGCTGTATTATCTGTTTCACTATCAACGGGTTTGGTGATGCTACGTTGTTGAGTTACTGTAATTGGTTTTTGTTCGACGTGCTCACCAATTTGTATCATTTGATGAAATAAATAGTAACTAAGTCCTAAAGTGCTCGTAATGAGCAAAAATAGAAAAACACGCAGTGCATTTGACCATTTACGTGGTTTCTTTTTGATACTAGACTGCTTGGGTGGGGTGTGTTGGTCGCTAGACGGTGGATTGGTGGAATAAGAGGTATTACCGTCTTCATCATGGTGAGAATATAATCTACCTGTTGGATTGGGCATTTGCGAAATGGGAAGGATTGAATCATCTTGTTGATTTGTCATTGTGAATGCCTTAGTGAATGCCTTAGTGAATGCCTTAGTTTATTTTGACAGTTATGATAGTCAATTTCTTTTTGTGGTTAGGGCTGGCAATTTTTATTTCGGTAATAAATTGATATTAAAAATATTTTACAATTGCCAACGCTAAAAAATACAACATAACTTATGATGCTATGATGATAGCTTAAAACAGTTATTTTTGCATTTTAAATTGTTATATCAGCTAAGTGTCGCAAAAACTGATTTTGCTGCCGCCAGTGTTTCAGCAATATCTGCGTCCGTGTGTGCCGATGAAATAAAACCTGCCTCAAATGCAGACGGTGCGAAGTAAATACCCTTATCTAGCATGGCATGAAAGAATATTTTAAATCGTTCAACATGACATTGCATTACTTGATCAAAATTTGTTACGGCAACCGCTTCAGTGAAAAATAAGCCCATCATGCCACCGACTGATACACCTGTCATCGGGATATTAGCACGTTGCGCATGTTCTAATATGGATTGTACGAAATAAGTTGTTTTTTGCGTTAAATTGGTGAAAAAATCTGGCTGACTGATAATATCTAAAGTTGCGAGACCTGCTGTCATAGCAATTGGATTACCTGATAGTGTACCAGCTTGATAGACTGCGCCTAATGGTGCAATGTGCTGCATAATTTCTCTCTTACCACCAAATGCACCTACTGGCATACCGCCACCAATTACTTTGCCTAAACAAGTTAAATCTGGTGTAACATTAAATAAACTTTGCGCCCCACCTAGAGCGACTCGAAATCCGGTCATCACTTCGTCAAAAATGAGTACACTACCATATTGATCGCAAATAGCGCGTAATCCTTGTAAAAATCCATCTTGTGGTAGTATACAATTCATATTACCGGCGACGGGTTCAACGATAATTGCTGCGATTTGTTCACCTATTTCTGCAAAAACAGTTTTAACTTGTTCGATGTCATTATAATTAAGTGTTAATGTGTGTTCGGCAAGTGAAGCGGGTATACCAGGGCTATTAGGCAGACCTAAGGTTAATACGCCAGAACCTGCTTTTACTAGTAATGAATCAACATGACCATGATAGCAGCCTGAGAATTTAACAATTTTATCTCGACCTGTATAACCACGCGCTAAACGAATAGCAGTCATTGTTGCCTCTGTACCTGAATTGACCATACGCACTAAATCAATTGAGGGTATGAGTTCACAAATTTTGCTGGCTAATTGAGTTTCAATTTCGGTAGGTGCGCCATAACTTAAACCGTTTTGTACCGCTTGTTGTACGGCTTCAATCACTTGGGGGTGTGCATGACCGGCTATCATAGGTCCCCATGATCCAACGTAATCTATATAACGTTTACCTTCACAGTCGTATAAATACGCGCCTTGCGCACGTTGGATAAAAATTGGATCACCGCCAACGCCTTTGAATGCGCGAACAGGTGAATTAACACCACCGGGTATGTATTGCTGTGCGGTTATAAATAGTTCATGTGCTGTGGTCATAAGCCATCCTTTAGTTAAAAAATTATCTAATTAAAATAATGTATTGAGATAAGCTTTTACAAAAAAATCCTTAACAGATTTAGGAATAATGTTTGTAATTGTTCGCAGCTATTCAGATCAAAAATTACTGATAATTAATTATAGTCATTACAAAAAATAAAAATGGCGAATAAATAAATATCGTTTCATTTTTGAGAAAATAGTAATGGATAAATGTTTATGTGTGAAATTGAACGATTCAAACTG
>CAYMCP010000008.1:59381-61151 GCA_964388965.1 uncultured Thiotrichaceae bacterium
TTGAGAAAATAGTAATGGATAAATGTTTATGTGTGAAATTGAACGATTCAAACTGAAAAATAATGTTGCAAAATCATTTGATACAAGTACAAAAGAACGCCGATAAAAGTGAAAATGCCAAAAATGCGGGGAAACAATACGCCAGATACAAATAATACTATGCTAATGGGGAAAAACTCTAGTAAAGTGTGGCGATTCAGCCCTTCCGTTGCCCAGTATGAAACTAAGAGACTGAAATATAGACCAACAAACAAACGTAGCTTAATTTCCTTGTCCATAACCAAACGATTTGATTCGACATCATCTTGTTCTTCTCGTTCTTCATTTTCAGATTGTTCAAGTGCGGCTAAGTAATCCTCAATTTGATCTTGGACATCAGGATTACCACATTCTGGGCAGGAACCATTATGATAGATAGATACTTCATTTTGGCATTCTGCACAAACGACAAATTGTGGATTACCGCATTTAGGGCAACTCGTTGCTTTATCTGAAATTTTTGCACCACAATTGCTACATTTAATTAATGCCATTGATGTTCTACTGTGTACTAGTCATCTGATAAAAGTTTTGGACAAATTTGTCTAATTGTTGTTGCTCAATCGCTTGTCGTAAACCGCGCATGAGATTTTGATAATAATACAAATTGTGTACTGTATTCAAATGTGCGCCTAAAATTTCTTTGGTTTTGTCTAAATGATGCAAATAGGCACGACTATAATTCTGGCAAGTATAACACATACAATTTGGGTCTAATGGATTGGTATCATAACGGTGTTGGCTATTACGAATCCGAATGGTACCCTCACTAGTAAATAAGTGTCCATTACGTGCGTTACGAGTTGGCATCACACAATCAAACATATCAATACCGCGCTGTACTGCTTGTATAATATCCGACGGTGTACCAACGCCCATTAAATAGCGTGGATTGTTTTTAGGCAAGTGTGGACTGAGGTAATCTAATACTTTCCACATTTCAACTTTTGGCTCACCAACTGATAAGCCACCAATTGCATAACCATCAAAACCGATATTTACTAAGCTTTCTAGGGAGATATGGCGCAACGATTCGTACATACCACCCTGTACAATACCAAATAAAGCGGCTGAATTATCACCATGCGCTTGCTTAGAACGTTCTGCCCAACGCAAGGATAATTCCATAGATTCGCGTGCTTGAACTTCAGTGGCAGGATAAGGCGTGCATTCATCGAAAATCATCACAACGTCAGAACCTAATTCACGCTGTACTTGCATAGATTTTTCAGGACTTAGAAATACTTTTGCCCCATTTATCGGAGAATTAAACGTAACACCATCTTCTTTAATTTTACGCATTTCACCCAAACTAAATACTTGAAAACCACCTGAATCTGTCAGAATTGGATATTTCCAGTGCATAAAATCATGTAAATCTCCATGTGCTTGAATAACTTCCGTACCTGGGCGTAGCATCAAGTGAAAGGTATTACCTAAAATTATATCAGCACCAGTATCGCGTATTTGCTCTGGTGTCATACCTTTGACCGTGCCATAAGTTCCAACGGGCATAAATGCAGGCGTTTCAACGTTACCTCTATCAAAGTGTAATCTGGCACGACGGGCTTGACCTTGCGTGGTTATCAATTCAAATTGCATATTTTTTATTTTTCGGGATTAGTGAATTATTCTGTTTTTAAGTGACAGCGTTATTTGATTGTCAGGATAATTTTAACATATTATTAATATATAAATCAGCATATTACGGTAATTACCGCATTCTTAATT